>DASUZG010000362.1:0-4603 GCA_036376995.1 Azonexus sp.
GAAAGGCTGAAGACGGCTTTCGACGGCCGCCAGGTCGCCACCCAGGCGCTGCTGATCCCGGCCGTGTTCGCGGCCGACCCGCTCGACATCGCGGCAGTCGAGGAACACGGCGCGGCCCTGGCCGACCTCGGCTTCCAGATCGCCGCCCTCGGCCCGGCCCAGCTCGGCGTGCGCAGCGTGCCGGCGCTCCTTCAGGCCGGCGACCCGGCGGCGCTGGCCCGCGCGCTGCTCGCCGAACTGCGCGAACACGGCCTGAGCCAGCTCGCCACCGCGCGGCGCAACGAACTGCTGGCGACCATGGCTTGCCACGGCGCGGTGCGCGCCCGGCGCCAGCTGACGGTGCCGGAAATGAACGCCCTCTTGCGCCAGATGGAGGAAACCGAGCGCGCCGGCCAGTGCAACCACGGCCGGCCGACCTGGACCGAACTGACGCTCGACCAGCTCGACAAACTGTTCCTGCGCGGCCAGTGAGCGCCGGCCGGCCAGCCTCCCGCCCCCGATGAAATTCTCCCGCCTCTTTCTCAACCGCCTGCAGGATGGGCCGGACGTCACCGACACGGTGGTGGTGGTCGATGTCCTGCGCTCCTTCACCACCGCCGCCGTGGCGCTGGCCGGCGGCGCCCGGGCCATTTACCCGGTCGACGGGCTGAGCGCGGCGCAGGCCGTGGCGGCCACGCTCGACCATGCCGTCACCGTCGGCGCCATCGTCGGCGGCGACCCGGCGCCCGGCTTCGATTTCGGCAATTCACCGTCGCGCCTGCCGCCGGCCGCCGTCGCCGGGCGCCACGTGGTCATCAGCACGGCTGCCGGCGTGCGCGGCCTGCAGCGTTTTCGCCAGGCCCGCCGGCTGTACGCCGCCAGCCTCGTCTGTGCCGGCGCCACCGCCGCCGCGATCCGCGCCGCCGGCGCCGACGAGGTCTGTTTCGTCATCACCGGCGAATGGGTCGACCGCGACGGCGACGAGGACATCGCCTGCGCCGACTACATCGAGGCCCTGCTGCGCGGCGAGAACGCGTCGCCGGCAGCCTTCGCCCGGCGCGTGCGCAACTCCGACTTCGGCCGCCGCTTCGCCGCCGGCACCTGGCCCAACCTGCCGCCGGGCGACCTCGCCCTGGCCGCCGAAGCCGACCGCTACCGCTTCGCCATGCCGGTGCTGCGCGCCGGCGAACAGCTGATCATCCGCTGATTCCCGGCATTGCCGGGCCGCCGGCGCTTTCCTAAGATGAAGGGAAGGCCCACCTCCGGGAGACAGCCATGAGCACCATCGCCGCCAGCGCCCGCCAGTCGCTTGCCGAATGCGGCGTCACCACCACCCTGACGGGTGGCACCTTGCCGGTGCATTCACCGATCGACGGCAGCCCGCTGGCCACCCTTGCCGAAGCCTCGAGCGCCGAGATCGACAGCACCGTCGCCGCCGCCCACCAGGCCTTTCTCGCCTGGCGGACGGTGCCGCCGCCCCGGCGCGGCGAGTTGCTGCGCCTGTTCGCCGCCAGCCTGCGCCGGCACAAGGCGGCGCTGGCCGAACTGGTGATCCTGGAAAACGGCAAGATCCGCAGCGAGGCGCTGGGCGAAGTGCAGGAAATGATCGACATCTGCGATTTCGCGCTCGGCCTGTCGCGCCAGCTGCACGGCCTGACCATCGCCTCCGAGCGGCCGGGCCACCGGCTGCAGGAAACCTGGCATCCGCTCGGCGTCTGCGGCATCGTCACCGCCTTCAATTTCCCGGTCGCCGTCTGGGCCTGGAATGCCGCGCTGGCGCTGGTCTGCGGCAATGCCGTGGTGTGGAAGCCGTCGGAGAAGACGCCGCTGTGCGCCCTGGCCTGTCAGGGCCTGCTGGCCGGGGCGGCCAACGAACACGGCGCGGTGCCGCCCGGGCTGTCGGCGGTGCTGCTCGGCGGCCGCGAGCTGGCTGCCGGCCTGGCCGACCATCCGGCCGTCCCGCTGCTGTCGGCGACCGGCTCGACGGCGATGGGCCGCGCCCTGGCTCCGCGCATCGCCGCCCGTTTCGGCCGCAGCATCCTCGAACTGGGCGGCAACAACGGCATGATCGTGGCGCCCGGAGCCGATCTCGACCTGGCGCTGCGGGCCATCGTCTTCGCCGCCGCCGGCACCGCCGGCCAGCGCTGCACCACGCTGCGCCGGCTGTTCGTCCATGAGGACATCGCCGCCGCGCTGCTGCCGCGCCTGCGCGCCGCCTATGCCGGACTGCCGGTCGGCGACCCGCGCGCCGACGGGATACTGGTCGGCCCGCTGATCGATGCCGCGGCGCTGGCCGCCCACCAGGCTGCGCTGGCCGCCGCCGCGGCCGACGGCGGGTGCGTCCACGGTGGCGAAAGCGTCACGGTGGCGGGCGCCACCGGCGGCTGCTATGTCCGCCCGGCGCTGGTCGACCTGCCCGGGCAGACGCCGCTGGTCTGCCGCGAAACCTTCTCGCCGATCCTTTACGTGATGAGCTACCGCGACCTCGACACGGCCATCGCGCAACACAACGCGGTACCGCAGGGCCTGGCCTCGTCGATCTTCACCAACGACCTGCGCGAGGCCGAACGTTTCCTCAGCGCCGCCGGCAGCGATTGCGGCATCGTCAATGTCAATGTCGGACCGTCCGGCGCCGAGATCGGCGGCGCGTTCGGTGGCGAGAAGGAAACCGGCGGCGGCCGCGAAGCCGGGTCGGACGCCTGGAAGGCCTACATGCGCCGCGCCACCAACACCATCAATTACTCGTCCGAGCTGCCGCTGGCGCAGGGTGTGCGCTTCGGCTGAGGCCCGGCCGGCAGGCTATTGCGCCTGGTGCTGGCGCAGGCGCTCGATGCTGGGTACGTGGATTTTCTTGCCATCGACGTGGATCAGCCCAAGGTCACTCAATTCGTGCAGGATGCGCGAGAAATGCTCCTGGGTCAGGTTCAGCCGCGAGGCGATCACCCCCTTGGTCAGCGGCAGTTCGATCAGCGCCTCGCCCCCGGCGTGTTCGCTTTCCGGAATTTCGTGCATCAGGTAGCCGATGATGCGCTGCTTGCCGGACAGCAGCGAGTAGCCCTCGACGTCGAGCATCAGCTGGTGCGTGCGCATGGCCAGGCCGCCCAGCATCTTGCGCCCGAACTCGTGGTCGCGCTCCAGCTCGGCGAAGATGGCTGCCTTCGGCACATGCAGCAGCAGGCAGTCGCTGAGAGCCTGGGCCGAGACCACGTAGGGCTTGTCGAGGAACATGATCGCCTCGCCGAAACTCTGCCCCTGCTCGACCACTTCGACGATCTTCTCGACGCCCTGGGTCGAGGTGAAGGACAGCTTGACCTGGCCGAACACCACGATGTGGAAACCGGTGCACGGGTCGCCGCGATAAAACAGGGTATCCCCCTTCTGGCAGCGGATTTCCCGGGTGCCACGGGCGATCGTGGCGATCTGCTCGTGGCTCAGGCCGTTGAACAACGCATTGTGGTTCAGATGGGTTTCGATATTGATCGGCTGATAATCTCGCACGCGTCCTCCTGGTCTCGTGTTGGCTGGCGAACCGCGCGTGGCGGCGCATTCCATGCAAGCCAAATTTGATATCGATCAAATATAACAGAAGAAAGCGGTTGCTTTACCGTGAACCCGGGATTACCCGGAATCGCCGCTTGGCACCTGCCGGGATCCGACGGGGCACCGTGTTAACATTCGCCGCCATGAATCCCCATGCCCTGCCCCCCGCCATCCTGCTGATGGGCCCGACCGCCTCGGGCAAGACCGCCGTGGCCATGGCCCTGGCCGACCGCTTTCCCGTCGAGCTGATCAGCGTCGATTCGGCGCAGGTCTTTCGCGACATGGACGTCGGCACCGCCAAGCCGGACCGCGCGACGCTGGCCCGCTACCCGCACCGCCTGATCGACCTGATCAGCCCGGAGGAAAGCTATTCGGCGGCCCGCTTCCGCAGCGACGCGCTGACGGCGATGGCCGAGATCACGGCGGCCGGCAAGGTGCCGCTGCTGGTCGGCGGCACCATGCTCTACTTCCGCGCCCTGCTGCACGGCCTGGCCGAACTGCCGCAGGCCGACGCCGCGCTGCGCGCCGAACTCGACGCCGAGGCCGCCCGCCTCGGCTGGCCGGCCATGCACGCGCGCCTGGCCACCCTCGATGCGGCGACCGCCGCGCGCCTGCATCCGACCGACAGCCAGCGCCTGCAGCGGGCGCTGGAAATCTGCCTGTTGAGCGGCCGGCCGATGTCGGAACTGCTGGCCGAAAGCGAGCGCCAGCATCCGCCCTACGACTTCCTGAGCCTCGCCCTGTTGCCGTCGGACCGCGCCGTGCTGCATGCGCGCATCGAACGGCGCTTCGACGAGATGCTGCTGGCCGGCCTCGACGACGAAGTGCGCCGGCTGCGGCAGCAATACGCCCTCAGCCTCAACCTGCCGTCGATGCGTTGCGTCGGCTACCGCCAGGTCTGGGAAGCGCAGGACGGTCTGATGCCGCGCACCGAAATGCGCGACCGCGGCATCTACGCCACGCGCCAGCTGGCCAAGCGGCAGATCACCTGGCTCGGCAATTCCTTCGAAGCCGAGACCTACGACTGCCTGGCAGCGGACCTGGCAGCCGCCGTCGGCCGGCGCGTCGACGCCTTTCTCGGGGC
>DASUZG010000363.1:0-2735 GCA_036376995.1 Azonexus sp.
TTCGAGAAAGGCCAGGCCGAATTCGCCGCCGGGCGCAGCGCCTTCTGGCAGGAGATCGATGCGCTCGAAACCCTCCACCGCGGCGGCGGCCTCGATGCCGGCGACGGCATCGCCCGCATCCGGCCGCTGGCCACAGAGCTCAACCAGCTCTACGATCAGGTGCTGGCCGAGAACGAGCCGGGCATGCCGAAATACACGCTGATGGTCGATGCCGCCCTGCGCGATGCCGACACGCCGCTGGTCGGCGCGCTGGCCAAGACCTTCGCCGCCATCAGCCGCTCCAGCAGCGAAGGCGTCGCCACGGCATCCACGGTCGCCGGCCGGCGCTTCACCGAGAACGCCCTGCTGGTGCTGGCTGTCGGTCTCGCCGGTTCGGTGCTGTTCCTGGCGCTGGCCGCCGCGGTCGGCCGGCGCATCCTCGGCCGTCTGGGCGGCGAGCTGGAACCGGTGGTCGAGGCCACCCGCCGCGTCGCCGCCGGCGACCTGACCGAGCAGCTCGACAGCGGCCGGGCCGCCGCCAGTTCGCTGGTCGCCGCCATCGGCGACATGCAGCAGCGCCTGCGCGAGCTGATCGGCGACGTCAAGGATGGCGCCGAGCAGACTTCCGGCAACGCCCACGCGCTACGCCACTCGGCCCGCGAAGTGGCGGCCGCCAACCACCTGCAGAGCGATTCGGCGGCGACCATCACCGCCGCCATCGAGGAACTGACCACGGCCATCGCGGTCATGGCCGAAAGCGCCGGCAATGCCGCCGACGCCACCCGCGACACGCGGGCGACGGCCGGCGAGAGCGGGCACATCATCCACCAGGCGATCGCCGAGATCGGCCACATTTCGGACCAGGCCTGCGCCGCCAGTGCCGCGATGGCCGAACTGAAAGCGCACACCGGGCAGATTGCCGGCTTCACCCGGGTGATCCGCGAAATCTCGGAGCAGACCAACCTGCTCTCGCTCAATGCCGCCATCGAGGCAGCCCGCGCCGGCGATGCCGGCCGCGGCTTCGCCGTGGTCGCCGACGAAGTGCGCAAGCTGGCCAATCACACCGCCGATACCACGCACAAGATCGAGGCGCTGGTGCAGCGCCTGGGCGAGGCCGCCGGCGTGAGCGGCGAGGCCGTCGCCGCCACCGCCGAACGCTCGCAGCGCGGCACCGAACTCGCCTCGCAGGCCGAAGGCGCGATCCACCGCATCGAGCAGTTCTGCGAACGCTCGGCGCTGGCCGCCCGCGAAATCGTCGACGTGCTCGGCGAGCAGCGCCTGGCTGCCGAACAGATCGCCCAGAACACCGAGCGCATGGCGCAGATGATCGAACGCGGGGCCAAGGCCGCCGCCGCCTCCTCGGCCTCAGCCGACGAAGTGGCGACGCTGGCCGACCGGCTGCGCCAGTCGACGCTGCAGTTCAGCGTCTGAGGTTCAGGCGGCGCCGAGCCGCCACAGCGACGTGACTTCGGCCGCACGGGCGGCATGCAGCGGGTCGTTGCGGTCGCTCGCCTTGCCGTGCTGCGGCCGGGTGTCGAGCCGGCCCAGCACGATGAGGCCCGCTTCGCCGATCCAGTCGAGCAGTTGCTGGCGGCTGCGCAGGCCGAGATGCTCGGCGAGATCGGAAATGATCAGCCAGCCTTCGCCGCCCGGCGCCAAGTGCACTGCCAAGCCGGCGAGGAACCCGCGCAGCATGCGCGAATCGGGGTCGTACACCGCGTATTCGATCGGCGAACTCGGCTGCGCCGGCAGCCACGGCGGATTGCAGACGACCAGCGGCGCCCGCCCGGCGGGAAAGAGGTCGGCGGCAACGACTTCAACCTGGGCGGCCAGGCCCAGCCGCGCGACGTTCTCACCGGCACAGGCCAGCGCCCGCGGGTCCTGGTCGGTGGCGACGACGCGGCCGACGCCGCGACGGGCCAGCAGCGCCGCCAGGATGCCGGAACCGGTGCCGATATCGAACGCCAGCGGGCAGTCGACCGGCAGCAGCGCCTGCGCCACCAGATCGACGTACTCCCCGCGCACCGGCGAGAACACCCCGTAATGCGGGTGGATGCGGCCTTCGAGGAGCGGCACCGGCACCCCCTTCTTGCGCCACTCGTGGGCGCTGACCACGGCCAGCAATTCGCGCAGGGAAACCACGGCGTGTTCGCCCGTCGGCTCGCCCCAGGCGTCGCAGCACGCCGCCCGAACATCCTGCGCCCGACGCAGCGGCAGCTTGTAATTGCCATTGAGCGGCACCAGCAGGCGTGCCAGCAACGCCGCCCGCGCCCCCTGGCGCTGACGATGGTGGGCGAAGGCCTCGCCCGGCGTCGCCGCCGCTTGGCCGCGCGCCGCGAAATGCCGGTCGGCCCGGCGGGTCAGCGCCTGCAGCAGATGCCGGGCATGCACCCAGTCGCCGCGCCACAACAGGTGACGGCCGGCCACCAACAATTCCCAGACCGCGTCCGCATCGAGACGGTCATCGCCGATTTCGACGCCGGCCGGCGGCGGCAAACCCGCCTCGGAACGCCAGCGGGCAGACAGGGAGCGGCCGGCTTCTTGCCAGTCGATGCGGGGCGTGGTGGTCGTGGTCATGCGGCATTGTAGGGGATCGGCCCGCATGGCTGGCCGGCGACCGTTGCCGGTCAAGCATCGCTTGTCAGCTTGATGAAGCAACCCGCTCTTGCCCTCGTCCTTCGTCGTTTGTCTTTCCTGGCCAACTGTTGATACTCTTGTGCAAATCAAATATTCGCCTTTTATGCTAAAATCATTGG
>DASUZG010000364.1:0-5811 GCA_036376995.1 Azonexus sp.
GAAGGCATCAGCTTCAATACCCAGCCGCCGGCGATCGTGCTGATGGCCGGTCTGCAGGGCGCGGGCAAGACGACCACGGTCGGCAAGCTCGCGAAGTTCCTGAAGGAGAATCACAAGAAGAAGGTGCTCGTCGTTTCCTGCGACGTGTACCGTCCGGCGGCCATCGAGCAGCTGAAGTCGGTGGCCGGTCAGGCCGGGGTCGATTTCTTCCCGTCCGCCGTCGGCGAAAAGCCGGAAACCATCGCCCTGGCAGCGGTGGACTGGGCCAAGCGCCACTACCACGATGTGCTGCTGGTCGATACCGCCGGCCGGCTGGCCATCGACGAAGAGATGATGGCCGAAATCAAGCGGCTGCACGCCGCGGTCAAGCCGATCGAAACCCTGTTCGTGGTCGATGCCATGCTCGGCCAGGATGCGGTCAATACCGCGCGCGCCTTCAACGAGGCGCTGCCGCTGACCGGGGTCGTGCTGACCAAGCTCGACGGCGATTCGCGCGGCGGTGCGGCGCTGTCGGTCCGCCACGTCACCGGCAAGCCGATCAAGTTCGCCGGTGTCGGCGAAAAGCTGTCCGGGCTGGAAGCCTTCCACCCCGAGCGGATGGCGTCGCGCATCCTCGGCATGGGCGACGTGCTGTCGCTGATCGAGGAGGCCAAGAAGGGGCTGGATGAGGAAAAGGCCGTCGCCTTCGCCAAGAAGCTGAAGGCTGGCAAGGGCTTCGATCTGAACGACTTCAAGGAACAGATGGCGCAGATGCGCAACATGGGCGGCCTGTCGGCGCTGATGGACAAGATGCCGGCGCAGATCGCCCAGGCCGCCGGCCAGTTGCCGGCCGGTGCCGAGAACAAGATGGTCGGGCGCATCGAGGGCATCATCAACTCGATGACGCCGGCCGAGCGCGCCAAGCCGGAGCTGATCAAGGCCAGCCGCAAGCGGCGCATTGCCCTGGGCGCTGGCGTCCAGGTGCAGGACGTCAACCGCCTGCTGAATCAGTTCGAGCAGACGCAGAAAATGATGAAGCAGTTTTCCAAGGGCGGCATCGGCAAGCTGATGCGTGGCATGAAGGGCATGCTGCCGGGCATGGGCGGCCTCGGCCGCTGATCAGCGGCTGTTCTGCGCCAGCCGGGGTGCCTTGTCGTAGCCCCAGTGGTTCTGCCAGGCGGCGCGGACCAGGTTCGGATACTCGGGCTTGCCGAGGCTGCCGTTGTAGCGGCCCAGGGCGCGGAACAGGT
Organism: Azonexus sp.; assembly: GCA_036376995.1. Taxonomy (GTDB): domain Bacteria; phylum Pseudomonadota; class Gammaproteobacteria; order Burkholderiales; family Rhodocyclaceae; genus Azonexus. Next base: position 1,230 of record DASUZG010000364.1, read on the forward strand.
CGCCCTTCTCGATGTCGAGATAGTGGCGCAGGATGGTGCAGCCGTAGCGCAGGTTGGTGCGCAGGTCGAACAATGAATCCTCGGGGCGGCCGATGACCTTGATCCAGAACGGCATCACCTGCATGTAGCCGCGGGCTCCGGCCGAGGACACGGCATATTTGCGGAAACCGGACTCGACCTGGACCAGTCCCAGCACCAGCTGCGGATCCAGGCCGGCGCGGGTGGCTTCGTAATGCACGCTGCGCAGCAGGTCGATGCGGTACTCGCGGTTCGGGATGCGCCTTTCCAGGCGGCGGGACATTTCGCCGAGCCAGTCGGCGGCATCCAGCGGCGTCTTGAACGAACTGACGGCCGGGCGCGAGTCGGACACCGCCTTGTGCAGCGCGGCCCGAACGCTGGCCGACAGCGGCTCGTACTTCTGCGCGCCGGCGTAGGCCGCCGACGCGCCGCACAGCAACAGCGCCGCAATCAGCCGGCGCACAGCTTCCCCTGGACGAGGGCCAGGATCTCGCCCGTCGCCAGCATCGTCGCCTCGGCGTCCTGGCGGCCCTTGTACTCGACCTGGCCATCCTTCAGGCCACGCTCGCCGACCACCACGCGATGCGGGATGCCGATCAGCTCCATGTCGGCGAACATAACGCCGGGCCGCTCATTGCGATCGTCGAGCACGACGTCGATGCCGGCGGCGCGGAAGGCGCCATACAGCCGGTCGGCCTCGGCCTTGACGGCTTCGCTCTTGTGGTAGCCCATCGGCACGATGCTGACGGCGAACGGGGCGATAGCCGCGGGCAGGATGATGCCGCGCTCGTCGTTGCCCTGTTCGATGGCGGCGCCGACGATGCGCGAGACGCCGATGCCGTAGCAGCCCATTTCCATGATCTGGCTCTTGCCGTTCTCGTCGAGGAAGGCACAGTTCAGCGCCTGGGCGTACTTCTGGCGCAATTGGAAGATATGACCGACTTCGATGCCGCGCAGGATTTCCAGCTGGCCCTGGCCGTCCGGTGACGGATCGCCGGCGACGACATTGCGCAGGTCGGCTACCTCGGGTTCCGGCAGGTCGCGGCCGAAATTGACTCCGCACAGGTGGTAGCCGGCCTCGTTGGCGCCGCAGACGAAATCGCTCATGGCGGCGACGCTGCGGTCGGCGAAGACCGGAATGCCGCGAGCAGCGGCCTGCACCGGGCCAATGTAGCCGGGCTTGCAGCCGAGATGCTCTTCAACTTCGCCTTCGCTGGCGAAGCGGAAGGGGTTCAGCACGGCGAGCTTGCCGGCCTTGATCTCGTTCAGTTCATGATCGCCGCGCAGCAGCAGCAGGGCGAAAGTCTTGCTGCCGTCCTCCTTTTCGCTGACTACGGCGATCGACTTGACGATCTGCTCGAGGCCGATGTTGAGGAATTCGGCGACATCGATGCAGGCCGTCTTGCCGGGCGTCGCGACTTTCTCGATGGCTTTGCCGGCGGCCGCGCGCGGCATGGCCGGGGCGACGGCCTCAGCCAGTTCGACGTTGGCCGCGTAGTCGGACTGCGGGCAGTAGGCGATGTCATCCTCGCCGGAATCGGCCAGGACGTGGAATTCGTGCGAACCGGTACCGCCGATCGAGCCGGTGTCGGCCGCCACGGCACGGAACTTCAGGCCGAGGCGGGTGAAGATGCGGCTGTAGGTCGCGTACATGTTGCCGTATTCGCGCTGTAGGTCCTCGAACGAGGTGTGGAAGGAGTAGCCGTCCTTCATCAGGAACTCGCGGCCGCGCATGACGCCGAAGCGCGGACGGATCTCGTCGCGGAACTTGCTCTGGATCTGGTACAGGTGGATCGGCAGTTGGCGGTAGCTCTTGACGTCGCGACGTACGACATCGGTGATCACTTCCTCGTGCGTCGGGCCAATGACGAAATCGCGCTGATGGCGATCCTTGAAGCGCAGCAGTTCGGGGCCGTAGGCCGGGCCGCGGCCGGATTCTTCCCACAGTTCGAAGGGCTGCACGGCCGGCATCAGCAGTTCCAGCGCGCCGGCATCGTTCATCTCCTCGCGGACGATGTTCTCGACCTTGCGCAGCACGCGCAGCCCCAGCGGCATCCAGGTATAGATCCCGGCGGCAGCCCGCTTGATGTAGCCGGCCCGCAGCATCATTTTCTGGCTGATGACTTCGGCGTCGGCCGGGGCTTCCTTGAGAGTGGTGAAAAAGAACTGCGAAGTGCGCATGGGATGCTCTTGAATTCGTTGAGAAAAGGCCATTTTACACGCTGCCCGCGCTTTGCACCCAGGCGGCCTTTGTGAAAGAATCGGGGTAACTTTTAATTTTTGCAGGATTCTCATGCTCGACCGTGAAGGCTACCGCCCGAACGTCGGCATCATTCTTTGTAACGCCAAAAACGAGGTTTTCTGGGGTAAGCGCATACGGGAGCATTCCTGGCAGTTTCCGCAAGGTGGCATCAAACGCGGCGAATCGCCGGAAGAAGCTATGTATCGCGAACTGTATGAAGAGGTCGGGCTCCTGCCGGAGCACGTGCGCATCCTCGGGCGAACCAAAGGCTGGTTGCGTTATGAAGTGCCGACACACTGGATCAAGCGCGAATGGCGCGGTTCCTACAAGGGACAAAAGCAGATCTGGTTCCTGTTGCGCCTTGTCGGGCGCGACAACGACGTCAGCCTGCGGGCGACCAGCAAGCCGGAGTTCGATGCCTGGCGCTGGAATGACTATTGGGTGCCCCTCGATTCGGTGATCGAGTTCAAGCGCGGCGTCTATGAGCAGGCGCTGTCGGAACTGATTCGCTTTCTCGACGCTGACCGGCGGGGGCGGCATCGCCGCGCCGCCGCGGGTGCTGCTGCCGGCAATGCTCCGGCCAAGGCCGAAGGAGAATAAGTTGGGATCCAGTTTGCACCGTTGCCTGTTGCTGCTCTGTGCCATGCTCGTCGGCGGGGGCGCTTTTGCAGCGCCTGAAACCGATGCGGATGACGAATATCTGCCCAAGGCATGGCAGGAACTCGAGATCGGGCTGCCTGCCGCACCAGTCGAACGTAACCTGCAAGCGTTCTATCTCAACGAGGTGGCGCAGAACCGGTTTTTCGTCGACATGGATACCTTGCGTGTCGATTCTGACGGTGTCGTTCGCTATGTGCTGGTAGTCCTGACGCCGGGCGGGGCGCGTAATGTGACCTACGAGGGTATGCGTTGCGAGACCCGGGAGTGGCGTCTGTATGCCTCGGGGCGTTCGGACGGAACATGGTCGAAGGCCCGGCGGGTGGAGTGGATGCCGGTTCGCGATGAATACGTGAATCGCTATCATGCGGCGCTGTTCTTGGACTATTTCTGTATCGGTGGCGTTATCGCCGACAATGTTGCCGAAGCCCGAAAGGCGTTGCAGCGCAAGGCGCCGCCGCTGGTGACGCCTTGAGGTAACAGCATGTCGCTCGATCAGGCCATCGTCGAATTCGACCGCGCCCTGCGCGCTATCTGGGCGCCGGCGCGCACCGTGCGTCCCCTGCCCGGTGGGGGGCTGCCGGATGGCGGGCTGGATGTGGCGCAGCGCCGCCATGTGGTCGGGCTGATGCGCGTCAATCACTGCGGCGAGATCTGCGCACAGGCCTTATACCAAGGGCAGGCGCTGACCTCGCGCGATCCGGCGGTGCGGGATGCGCTGCGCGGTGCGGCGGAAGAGGAAACCGAGCATCTGGCCTGGACCGAGCAACGGATCGCCGAGCTGGGCGGGCGCAAGAGCCTGCTCAACCCGTTGTGGTATGCCGGCTCATTGGGGCTGGGCTTGCTCGCCGGCGCCTTGGGCGACAAATGGAATCTCGGTTTTCTGGCCGAAACGGAGCGTCAGGTCGAAGCTCATCTAGACGGGCATCTGGCCAGCTTGCCGGAGACCGACGCTCGGTCCCGGGCCATTGTCGACCAGATGCGGCTTGATGAAATCCGCCATGCCGAAACAGCGGTGGCCCACGGCGCGGCCGAATTGCCGCCGATTTGCAAGCTGGCCATGAAAGGCGCGGCCAAGGTGATGACCAGCCTCGCCTATCGGGTGTAAAGGCACTCAGGCCTCGTCGATGATCTCGAAATCGTAGGTGATGTCGGCAGTCTTGCCGAGCATGATCGACGCCGAGCAGTATTTTTCCTTGGACAGCTCGATGGCGCGCACGACCGCCTCTGGTTTAAGGTTCTTGCCTTTGACCCGGTAATGCAGATGAATCCGCGTAAATACCTTCGGGTCTTCCTCGGCACGCTCGGCCTGTAGGCGAACGTCGCAGCCCGTAACGGCGTGGCGTCCCTTCTTCAGGATCAACACCACATCAAATGCGCTGCAGCCACCGGTGCCGGCCAGGACCATTTCCATTGGCCGCGGCCCGAGATTACGGCCGCCGGCCTCAGGGGCGCCATCCATAACTACGGCGTGGCCACTTCCGGTTTCGGCAACGAAGCTCATTCCGGCGTCGTTGCCCGTCCATCTGACTGTGCATTCCATATCTGGCTCCTTGAAATCGGTGGAATTCTAGCGGATATCGAACTAGAGAATTGTTGTGGCAGGTTTTGTTGCATCGCACCATTGGTGGGGGTCTTGCGACTTTTGATGTTCTACAAAATTCC
>DASUZG010000365.1:0-5874 GCA_036376995.1 Azonexus sp.
TTCTCGCGCGTCGAGGTGGCATGGTTCCAGACCGGCGAGTTTTCGTTTACTTCCAGGCATTCGGCCTTGTCGCCGGTCTTGGTGACCTTGGCGAAGACCGAGATGCGGCGTGCGTCAGCGGCATCCTCGCGGGTCAGGAAGCGGCCGTCGGCCAGCGCCCGTTCCAGGTGGTAGGGACAGACGTAGTTGGCCCGGCCCTTCAGCAGCGCGATCTTGACCGGCGCCTTCAGCGCGTCGCGGACCATCGGCAGGTCCTTGTTGAACAACTGGTCCTGCAGCGTCTTGGTGCCGGTCGAGACGATCACCTTTCCCCCCGAGCGCAGCGCCGGGACCAGGTAGGCGAAGGTCTTGCCCGTGCCGGTACCGGCCTCGGCGATGAACACCGAACAGCTGTCGATGGCGGCGGCGATGCGTTCGGCCATCTCGACCTGCTGCTCGCGCACGCGATAGCCGTGGATGGCCCGGGCCAGCGGCCCGTCGGGAGAGAAGATTTCCGGGAGGGAGGACAAGGGGAACTGCCTGAAAAAACAGGCCGGATTCTAACAGAGCCCGGCCCTCTCCGGCCCGCCGGGGCGCGGCTTAGCGCACCTCGATGGTGACGCTGCGCCCGGACTTGCCGCCCGCCTTGCGCAGGCGCTCGGCGATGTCGGTGTTCTGGTTTTTCAGCGCCACATCGATCGCTGTTTCGCCGGATTCGAGCTTGCTGTTCGGGTCGGCGCGGTTGGCCAGCAACAGTTCGACGATGCCCATGTAGCCGTTGCGGGCAGCGGCGATCAGCGGCGTCGTGCCGTTCTCGCTCGGCGCATTGACATCGGCGCCGGCCTTGACCAGCACCCGGGCGATGTCCGCATGGCCGGCGTAGGCCGCATAGGCCAGCGGCGTCCAGCCGGGGTTGTTCAGCGATGCGCCGGCCGTCACCAGCAGTTCGACGGTTTTCTGGTGGCCGCGGAAGGCGGCCAGGCGCAGCGCCGTGTCGCCGGCGGCGTTGCGGGCATTGAGCTTGGCCCGCTGGCGGATCAGGTAGTCGACCAGCTTGTCGTGGCCGTCCCGGGCAGCCAGCATCAGCAAGGTGTTGCCATCGATGTCGGTGGTATCGACCGAGGCGCCCTTGCCGACCAGGCTGGAGATTTCCGCGGTGTCGCCCATGCGGGCGGCGTTGATCAGGTCGTCGTAGGTGGCGCCCACGGCCGGCAGGGACAGACAGGCGGCCAGCGCCGCCAGCAAGAGCGTTTTTTTCATGATGTCGCGGGCCTCGGCACGTGGCGGAACAGGGAAAAGAAATTGTCGGTCGTCGCCTGCGCCACCTCAGCAGCGGACAGCCCGCGCAACCGGGCGATCTCCTCGGCAACATAGCGGACATAGGCCGGCTGATTGGGCTTGCCGCGAAACGGCGCTGGCGCCAGATACGGCGAATCGGTCTCGACCAGGATGCGGTCGAGCGGGCAGCGGGTCGCGACATCCTTAACGATGGCCGCGTTCTTGAACGTCACGATGCCGGAAAACGACAGGTAGAAGCCAAGATCGAGGGCGACGCGGGCGACCTCCCAATTTTCGGTGAAGCAGTGCATAACGCCGCCGACCGCGTCGGCCCCGGCCTCCTGCATGAGGCGCAGGGTATCCTGGGCCGAATCGCGCGTATGCACCACCAGCGGCTTGGCGCAGCGACGCGCCGCCTCGATGTGGTTGCGAAAGCGCTGCCGCTGCCACTCCGGCTTGTCCTTCTGCCAGTAGTAGTCGAGCCCGGTCTCGCCGATGGCGACGACGCGCGGGTGGCTGGCCAGCTCGACCAAACGCTCGACGCTCGGCTCCTCGGCCTCGCTGTATTCGGGATGGACGCCGACCGTGGCGTAGAGGCGCGGGTCGCGCTCGGCCAGGGCCAGCACCTGCGGAAAATCTTCGAGATTGACGCCGATGCACAGCGCCAGGCCGACGCCGTTGTCCTGCATGGCGCCGAGCACCTCGGGCAGATGCTCGGCGAGGTCGGGAAAATCGAGATGGCAGTGCGAATCGACCAGCATGGCGCCGATCAGAGCGTGTGCGTCGGGCGCGTCGACTGCATGACGCCGCCCAGCAGGCCTTCGATCTTGCGGCGCGCTTCCTGGCCGCTTTCGTCGTTGTTGAAATGCACGCCGATGCCCTGTGCGCGGCCATTCTGGGCGCCGGCCGGGGTGATCCACACGACGCTGCCGGCGATCGGCAGCTTGGCGGGATCGTCCATCAGCGACAGCAGCATGAACACCTCGTCGCCGATGCTGTAGCTGCGGGTGGTCGGAATGAAGATGCCGCCGGCCCGCAGGTGCGGCATAAAGGCAGCGTACAGCGCCGACTTGGAATTGATGTTCAGCGACAGGACGCTAGGGCGCAGCGGCGGGGATTTGGCTTCGCTCATCGGCAATCAACTGGCAAACAGGGCACGGTAGTCCAGGAAAAGCCCTTCGAGAAACAGGCGGGCATTCAACGGTTGTTCGGCTTCCCGGCGGCGCACGACGGTCGTTCGGTACGACTGCATCAGCCGCGCTGGCGGAATCATAGCAGCGAGGCCGGCGATTGTGGCCGCCTGCGGCAGAAAATAGCGCACCGCCAGACCACTGCGGGCCAGCATCAGGTCGACCAACCATTTCTGCAGGGCATCGACGACGGCTTTCAACGGCAGTCGGCCCTTGCTGTCCTTCACCGCCTTGTCCAGTTCCCCGGCCAGCGCCAGCGGCTCCACCGCGCGGCCGGCAGCCAGGCGGCGGATCAGCGCCTCCAGCCAGTCGGCCTGGCCGGAAGCCGACCATTCCAGGGCCAGCCCCGGCGCGCCGCCAGCCAGCGCCAGCCAGCGCCGGGCATCGGCCACGCCGTGCTCGGCCAGCACCTGCTCGGCGCGCGCCGCCGACGGCAACGGCACCGGCACCACCTGGCAGCGGCTGCGGATCGTCGGCAACAAGCGCATCGGGTCGCTTGAAACCATTAAAAACAACGTATTTGGCGCAGGTTCTTCAAGTGTTTTAAGAAGTGCGTTCGCGGTCGCCCGGTTCATCGCCTCGGTCGGATTGACGATGACGATGCGCAGGCCGCCGCGATGGGTGCCGACATTGAGAAACTCGTCGAGACCGCGCACCTGATCGATGGTGATCTGCTGGCTGGCCTTCTTCTTGCCCTCCTCCGTCTCGGCGTCGTCGGCAAAGGCCTCCGGCTGCAGCAGGCGGACATCTGGGTGGTTGCCCTGGCTGTACCAGTTGCAGGCCAGGCAGCGACCGCAGGCCCGGCCGTCGCCCTGCGGCTGCTCGCAGAGCAAACTGGCGGCGAACTGGCGGGCCAGGTCGAATTTTCCCAGGCCGCGCTGGCCGAGCAGCAACAGCGCGTGCGGCATTTGCGCCCGCCGCGCCTGAAGTCCTTTCCAGACCGGATCGTGAAGACTTATAACGTTCATGAACAAACAGTTACAAGAATATCTTCAAGCTGTTCACGAATATTGTCCAGGGTGTTGTTGGCATCGATCACGCGAATCCGTTCCGGATGGGCATGCGCCCGTTCCAGATAGGCGTGGCGGACCCGCTCATGGAAATCGGCACGTTCCTGCTCGAAGCGGTCGAGGGTGCGGCTGGCCACCGCGATGCGCTCGCGCGCCACATCCAGCGGCAGGTCGAACAGCAGCGTCAGGTCCGGCTGCAGATGCTCGTGTACCCAGTGTTCGAGCTGGTGCAGCTTGCTGCGCTCCAGCCCGCGGCCACCGCCCTGGTAGGCGTAGGTGGCGTCGCTGAAGCGGTCGCAGACCACCCATTCGCCGCGATTCAAGGCCGGTTCGATGACCTGCGCCAAGTGCTCGCGGCGGGCAGCGAACATCAGCAGCGTCTCGGTTTCCAGATGCATCGGCTCGTTGAGCAGCAGTTCGCGCAGCTTTTCCCCGAGCGCCGTACCGCCCGGCCCGCGCGTGACATGGACAATACGCCCGCCGGCGCGCAGGCGCTCGGCCAGCCAGTCGACGTGCGTGCTCTTGCCAGCGCCGTCGATGCCTTCGAAAGTGATGAACTTGCCTTTCACTTCCCCCCCCTCTGATATTGGTTGACCGCCCGGTTGTGTTCGTCGAGCGTGCTGGAAAACTGGCTGCTGCCGTCGCCCCGGGCAACGAAATACAGGGCATTCGAAGCGGCCGGATGCAGCGCGGCGCGAATGGAAGCGAGGCCGGGCATGGCGATCGGCGTCGGCGGCAGGCCGCGCCGGGTGTAGGTGTTGTACGGCGTATCGGCCAGCAGATCGCGCTTGCGCAGATTGCCGTCGAAGGCATCGCCCAGGCCGTAGATCACCGTCGGATCGGTCTGCAGCGGCATGCCCAGACGCAGGCGATTGACGAAGACTGCGGCGACCTGCTCGCGGTCGGCCTCACGGCCGGTTTCCTTTTCGATGATCGAAGCCATGATCAGGGCCTCGTAGGGCGAGCGGTAGGGCAAGTTCGCGGCGCGCCCGGCCCACTCCTCGGCCAGGCGCCGCTCCATGGCGCGCACCGCCCGGGCCATCAGGTCGATGGCGCTGGATTGCTTGTCGAACAGATAGGTATCGGGAAACAGCCAGCCTTCCAGGCGCGGATGATCGATACCCAGCCGCCGGCTGATCTCGGCTTCGGTGAGCCCACGACTATCGCCGACCAGATCGGGATGCGCATCAAGCCGCGCCCGCCATTGACGCAAGGTCCAGCCTTCGACAAGGGTGACTTCGCCCTGGGTGACCTTGCCGCGAACCAGCTTGTCGAGCAATTGACGCGGGGTGACGCCCTGGCTGACCGAATAGCTGCCGGCCTTGATGCCGGTCTCGGCGCCGTAAGCCCGCGCCAGCAGCAGCATCAGCGATGGCTGCACGACGATGCCGGCCTCGCGCATCTGGACGATCGCCGAACGCAGGCTGCTGCCGCCGACGATCCGGAAATCGACCGGCGATTCGCGCAGTTCGAGCGGTTGCCCCGCCCACCACAACCCGCCGGCGGCAAGGCCGAGCAGCAGGGCGAGGAGAAACAGGAGTTTTGTCAGGAAGCGCAAGGGAACTCGTCGGCGGCGGGCTGGTCTTGCCCGTGTCAAACGAGCAGGTAAATTCGGGCGATATAATATCGCAAACCCCCTCAGGAGCCCCCATGAACCCCACCTGGCGCAGTTTTCTCGCATCGGCGAAAGCCTCTTTCGTCGGCGATTCCCCGGAAATCCACAGCTTCGGCGATGCCGCCGGAGAACTGCAGGCGGCCGGCCAACAAACGGTCGTCGTGCCGCTCACCCATCTGGCCCTGATCGAAGCCAGCGGCGAGGACGCCAAGTCCTTCCTGCACAGCCAGTTCACCAGCGACGTCAATCATCTCGAAGACGGCCAGGCGCAGCATGCCGGCTGGTGCTCGGCCAAGGGGCGCATGCAGGCGAGCTTCGTGCTTTGGCACGAGGGCGGCAATTACCGTCTGGCGCTCGCCGCCGACCTGCTGGATGCCACCTTGAAGCGCCTGCAGATGTTCGTGCTGCGGGCCAAGGTCAAGCTGGTCGCCCACCATGACCACGTGCTGCTCGGCCTGTCCGGCGAACATGCCGGCGAAGCCCTGACCGATGCCGGTCTGGTGGCACCGGTGGTGCCGCTGGACGTGATCGCCACCGAAGGCTGCAGCGTGCTGCGCCTAGACGCCGGGCGCTTCATCGTCGCCGCCCCGGCTGCCGCCGCGCCCGACCTGTGGCAGAAGCTCACCGCCAAGGCCCGCCCGGCCGGGCTACCTGCGTGGCGCTGGCTCGACGTGCAGGCTGCCTTCCCGCTGGTGACGCTGGCGACCAAGGAGGAATTCGTGCCGCAGATGGCCGATTTCGAGAAAATCGGCGGCGTCAGCTTCCACAAGGGCTGCTACCCCGGCCAGGAAATCGTCGCCCG
>DASUZG010000366.1:0-4650 GCA_036376995.1 Azonexus sp.
CGCCGCCCAACTCGGCGTCGACCGCGCGGCGCTGGCCGCCGCGCTGCAGAGCCCGGAGCTGAAAGCCCGGCTCAAGGCCGAATGCGATGCGGCGCTGGCCGCTGGCGTGTTCGGCTCGCCGCACGTGATCGTCGACGGCGAGCATTTCTTCGGTGCCGACCGCCTGCCGCAGATCGAGCGCTGGCTGGCCGACGGCGGTTTCTGAAACGCATGAAACGCCTGCGGCTCCTCGTCTGGGCGACTCTGCTCGGCCTGGCCGGCTGGAGCTTCGCCATCGAGCCGGGCTGGCTGCAGGAGCGCCGGCTGACGCTCAATGCAGCGGACTGGTCCGGGCCGCCGCTGACCATCGCGGTGGCCGCCGACCTGCATACCGGCGCACCGCACGCCGGACTGCCGATGCTCAGGCGCGTCGTCGACCAGCTGCTGGCCGGCCAGCCCGACCTGATCCTGCTGCCTGGCGACTTCGTGATCCAGAATGTGCTTGGCAGCGAGGCGGTGGCGCCGGCTGCCATCGCCGTCGAACTGGCGCGGCTCAAGGCGCCGCTCGGCGTCTATGCGACGCTCGGCAACCACGACTGGTGGCATGACGGCGAGCAGGTTCGGCAGGCGCTGACCGAGGCCGGCATCACGGTGCTGGAAAACGCCGCCGTCGCCCTGCCGACCCCGGCCGGGCCGCTGTGGCTGGCCGGCATCGGCGACGACATGACCGACCATGCGCGACCGGAAAAAGCCCTGGCCGGCGTGCCGGCCGAGGCGCGGCTGATCGTCATGATGCACGACCCGGCCAACGCCCCGGACCTGCCCGCCCGCACGCTGGTTGCCTTCGCCGGCCATACGCACGGCGGCCAGGTCCGTCTGCCCTTCTTGGGCGCCCTGGTCACCCCGGGCCGTGCGCCGCGCCAGCATGCCTACGGCTGGATTCCCGACGTGCCGGCGCCGACCTTCGTCACCGCCGGCGTCGGCACCAGCATCCTGCCCATCCGTTTCAACTGCCCGCCGGAAACCGTCGTCCTGCGGCTCTCCGGCCAGAAATCCTCATGAATCGACTGTGCGTCTTCTGCGGCTCGAATGCCGGCACCCATCCCCTCTACCGCGCCGCGGCCGAACAGCTCGGCCGCACGCTCGCCGAACGCGGCATCGAACTCGTCTACGGCGGCGGCAACATCGGCCTGATGGGTGCCGTCGCCGATGCCTGCCTGGCGGCGGGCGGCCGCGTCATCGGCGTCATTCCGGAAGCGCTGATGGGCAAGGAAGTGGCCGGCCGCGCCGTCGATCACCGGGCGCTGACACGCCTGGAAGTGGTCGATTCGATGCATACCCGCAAGGCGCACATGGCCGAGCTGGCCGACGGCTTCATCGCCCTGCCCGGCGGCTTCGGCACCTTCGAGGAATTCTGCGAAATCCTGACCTGGGGCCAGCTCGGGTTCCACGTGAAACCGATGGGCCTGTTGAACGTAAACGGCTTCTACGACCCGCTGCTGGCGATGTTCGACCGGGCCGTCGCCGATGGTTTCCTGCGTCCGCAGAACCGGGCCATGGCGCTGGCCGACACCGACATCGAAAGCCTGCTCGCGCAGATGCAGAACTACCGTGCCGAGCCGGTCAGCAAGTGGCTGAAAGAGGAAAGGCAACTGTAGGCAACGCGCCGCCCCCGGCAACCGAAAACACCCAAAAAAAAGCGAGGAGACATGACAACACTCAAATCCCAACTCAACCCGCGGGCCGCCGAGTTCCAGGCCAATGCCGCGGCGATGCAGGCGGTCGTCGCCGACCTGCATGACAAGGTCGACAAGATCGCACTGGGCGGTCCCGAGGCGGCGCGCCAGAAGCACCTGGCGCGCGGCAAGCTGCTGCCGCGCGAGCGGGTCAATGGCCTGCTCGACCCCGGCACGCCCTTCCTCGAAATCGGCCAGTTCGCGGCCTACGGCATGTACGGCGGCGACGTGCCGGCGGCGTCGGTGATTGCCGGCATCGGCCGCATCCATGGCATCGAATGCATGGTCGTGGCCAACGATGCGACGGTCAAAGGCGGCACCTACTACCCGCTGACCGTGAAGAAGCACCTGCGCGCCCAGGAAATCGCGCTGGAAAACCGCCTGCCCTGCATCTACCTGGTCGATTCCGGCGGCGCCTTCCTGCCGATGCAGGACGAAGTCTTCCCCGACAAGGAGCATTTCGGGCGCATCTTCTTCAACCAGGCCAACCTGTCGGCCAAGGGCATTCCGCAGATCGCCGCCGTGATGGGTTCGTGCACGGCGGGCGGCGCCTACGTGCCGGCCATGTGCGACGAGTCGATCATCGTCAAGAACCAGGGCACCATCTTCCTGGGCGGGCCGCCGCTGGTCAAAGCGGCGACCGGCGAAGTGGTCTCGGCCGAAGATCTCGGCGGGGCCGACGTGCATACCCGCATTTCCGGCGTCGCCGACCATCTGGCCGAGAACGACGCGCATGCGCTGGCCATCGCCCGGCGCATCGTGCGCGACCTCAACTGGCAGAAGCGCCCGCCGGTCACGCTCACTGAGCCGCTGCCGCCGCGCTATGGCGCCGAAGAGTTGTACGGCGTGATCCCGACCGATGCCAAGAAACCCTTCGACGTGCGCGAAATCATCGCCCGCCTGGTCGACGACTCGGACTTCGACGAATTCAAGGCCCGCTACGGCAACACCCTGGTCTGCGGCTTCGCCCGCCTCTACGGCTATCCGGTCGGCATCGTCGCCAACAACGGCATCCTGTTCTCGGAATCGGCCCAGAAAGGCGCCCACTTCATCGAACTGTGCGCCCAGCGCGGCATTCCGCTGGTCTTTTTGCAGAACATCACCGGCTTCATGGTCGGCAAGAAATACGAGAACGGCGGCATCGCCCGCGACGGCGCCAAGATGGTCACGGCGGTCGCCACCGCCAAGGTGCCGAAATTCACCGTCGTCATCGGCGGCTCGTTCGGCGCCGGCAACTACGGCATGTGCGGCCGCGCCTATTCGCCACGCTTCCTGTGGATGTGGCCGAACGCCCGCATTTCGGTGATGGGCGGCGAACAGGCGGCCGGCGTCCTGGCCACCGTCAAGCGCGACGGCCTGGAAGCCGCCGGCAAGAGTTGGAGCGCCGACGAGGAAGCCGCCTTCAAGGCACCAATCCGCGAGCAGTACGAGACCCAGGGCCACCCCTACTACGCCTCGGCGCGGCTGTGGGACGACGGCATCATCGACCCGGCCGACACCCGGCGCGTGCTCGGCCTCGGCCTGTCGGCGGCGATGAACGCGCCGGCGGAGGAGACGAAGTTCGGGGTATTCCGGATGTGATGCGGCAAGCGCAGCGCTGACAGACAAAAAAACAGGAGACAAACCCAAAATGCCCTTTACCACGCTCGACATCGAACTCGCCGGCCCGGTCGCCACGATCTGGATGAACCGGCCCGAGCTGCACAATGCCTTCGACGAAATCCTCATCGCCGAGCTGACTGCCGCCTGCATTGCGCTGGACGACGACCCGGACGTGCGCGTCGTCGTGCTGGCCGGGCGCGGCAAGAGTTTCTCGGCCGGCGCCGACCTCAACTGGATGCGCCGCGCCGCCAACAACGGGCTGGACGACAACCTGAACGACGCCCGCGCGCTGGCCGGCATGCTGCGCACGCTGGCCGAGATGAACAAGCCGACCATCGCCCGCGTCCAGGGCGCCGCGCTGGGCGGCGGCATGGGCCTGGCGGCGGCCTGCGACATTGCAGTGGCGTCCACCAAGGCGGTGTTCGCCACCTCGGAAGTCAAGTTCGGCATCATTCCGTCGGCCATCTCGCCGTACGTGCTGCGCGCCATCGGCGCCCGCCAGGCGACCCGCTACTTCCAGAGCGCCGAACGCATCGACGCCGGCCGCGCCCGCGAGATCGGCCTGGTCCATGAGGCGGTCGAGGCGGATGAACTCGATGCCAAGGTGCAGGAAATCGTCGCGGCACTCCTGCTAGGCGGCCCCGGCGCCCAGGCCGCGGCCAAGGACCTGATCCGCGCGGTGGCCAACCAGCCGGTCAATCACACGCTGGTCGAGGACACCGCCCACCGCATCGCCCACCTGCGCGCCACGCCGGAAGCACGCGAAGGCATCGCCGCCTTCCTCGACAAACGTTCCCCGGCCTGGATCGGAGAGTAATCGCCATGTTCACGAAAATCCTGATTGCCAACCGCGGCGAGATTGCCTGCCGGGTGATTAAAACGGCCCGCCGCCTGGGCATCCGCACCGTCGCCGTCTATTCCGAGGCCGACGCCAATGCCCGCCACGTGCGTCTGGCCGACGAAGCGGTGCTGCTCGGCCCGGCCGCCGCCCGCGAGTCCTACCTGGTCGCCGAGAAGATCGTCGAGGCCTGCCAGCGCACCGGTGCCCAGGCGGTGCATCCGGGCTACGGTTTCCTGTCCGAGAACGCCGACTTCGCCGATGCGCTGGCCGCCAACGGCATCACCTTCATCGGCCCACCGGCCTCGGCGATCCGCGCCATGGGCTCGAAATCCGAAGCCAAGAAGCTGATGGGCAAGGCCGCCGTGCCGCTTACCCCGGGCTACCACGGCGACGACCAGACGCCGGATCTGCTGCACAAGGAAGCCGACGCCATCGGTTACCCGGTGCTGATCAAGGCTGCCGCTGGCGGCGGCGGCAAGGGCATGCGCCTGG
>DASUZG010000367.1:0-9285 GCA_036376995.1 Azonexus sp.
CAGTTCTACGGCTTCCCCGACGGCAAGGCGCGCATCTACGCCTTCCCCTACGAGCCGGCCGCCGAGTCGCCGGACAAGGAGTACCCGTACTGGCTCAGCACTGGGCGCGTGCTCGAACACTGGCATTCGGGTTCGATGACCCGCCGGGTGCCGGAGCTGCACCGGGCCTTTCCCAATGCCGTCTGCTACCTGCATGCCGATGACGCGACCCGGCTCGGCCTGCGCCGCGGCGACGAAATCGAGATCCTCTCGCGCCGCGGCAGCATGCGCACGCGTGTCGAAACCCGCGGCCGCAACCGGCCGCCGCCGGGGCTGGTGTTCGTGCCGTGGTTCGACGCCAGCCAGCTGATCAACAAGGTGACGCTGGATGCCACCTGCCCGATCTCGCTGCAGACCGATTTCAAGAAGTGCGCAGTGCGCATCCGCAAGGTATAGGAGACCACGATGAGGCGCCTTTTTCCGCTGCTGCTGGTGCTGCTGGCGCCGGGCGCCGGCGCCGCCGGACTGGTGGACCGCCTGCACGGCAACCTGCCGGTCCTCGACGAACCGGCGCCGCCGCCGCTGACCAATCCCGACAACAGCGACGTGCGCCGGGTCCGCAATTACGCCATGCAGCCGCCGATCATCCCGCACAAGATCGAGGGCTACCAGCTGGACAAGAGCGCCAATCGCTGCATGCTGTGCCATGCCCGCACGCGCACCGGCGAGAGCCAGGCGCCGATGATCAGCGTCACCCACTTCATGGACCGCGACGGCAACTTCCTGGCCGAACTCTCGCCGCGCCGTTATTTCTGCGTCCAGTGCCATGTCCCGCAGGTGCCGGTGGCGCCGTTGGTGGATAACCGCTTCATCGACGTAGACACCATGCTGCAGGGCGCCGGCATGGGTGGCGCGGTGCGGAAGTGAGCGGCGGAGCATGATCGGCCTGGCCAAGCGCTACTGGCAGGTGCTGCGGCGCCCGAGCGTCCATTACAGCCTCGGCTTCCTGACGGTCGGCGGCTTCATTGCCGGCCTCGTCTTCTGGGGCGCTTTCAACACCGCCCTCGAAATGACCAATACGGAGCCGTTCTGCATCGGCTGCCACGAGATGCACGACAACGTGTATCGGGAGCTGCAGGGGACCATCCACTTCACCAACCGCAGCGGTGTCCGCGCCAAGTGCTCGGACTGCCACGTGCCGCATGCGTGGACCGCCAAGATCGCGCGCAAGATGCAGGCCTCCAAGGAAGTGTGGGGCAAGATCTTCGGCTCCATCGATACCCGCGACAAGTTCGAAGCGGCGCGGCCGCATCTGGCGATGAACGAATGGCGCCGGCTGAAAGCCAACGATTCCCTCGAGTGCCGCAACTGCCACAAGTTCGACTACATGGATTTCACCCGCCAGAGTCCGCGCGCCGTGCGCGCCCATTCGACGTCGCTGGCCCGCGGCGAACGGACCTGCATCGACTGCCACGCGGGCATCGCCCACCACCTGCCGGATCTGGCGGAAGTCCGCCGGCTGGCACCGGAACATGGCGGCGACAAGGCGCTGCCGGCGATTGTTTCCGGCAGCGGCGTGGAGCCGGAGCCGCCGGATCAAGAGCGTCGAACGCCCTGAATTCCATTGGAATCGGCGCCGGCTCCGGCGGCGGGGCGGCCGACCGGCGTAGTCGTGCGCCGTGGGTTACTGTATTACCATCGACGAACGGCCCGCGGGGTGCCGTTGGTCCGGGCCAGGCGACCAGACAAAGCTTGAAAACCGAACTGGGTCATCAGTTCCCTTATATATCAAGAATCTATTAAATGAGTTCCAGCGCCTGGCGCCACGTTTCCCAGCCCACTCCCGGCCTGATCAATTTCAGGATTTTCGCGCCTGCCTGCCTGCTGATCCTTTTTGGCTGGGCCCTTCTGGCCTGGAACGCACAGTCGCAGATCGACAGCCGGGAAGTCCATGTACGCCAGCAGGTCGCCAGGCTGGCCAAGGCGCTGGAGATGCAGATCGGTCAGACGCTGGCGATTGTCGATACGACGCTCGACAGCCTGGCGGACCAGATTGCCAAAAACGATGACCCCAGGGAAGTCGAGACCCTGCTGCTCGAGAAGGGCGATCGCCTGCCGAACTTCTTCTCGCTGCTGTTCATCGATGCCAAAGGTACTGGCATCGCCGCCTCGGTGCCGGCGTTCAAGCCCGGCACCTTCTTCGGCGACCGGGAGTATTTCAAGGCCCATGTCGACAATCCGCAGGTGGGCGCTTATGTCGGGGCGCCGGTGCAAGGGCGGACCCAGGGCAAACAGTTTTTCCCGATCAGCCGGCGCGTGGAGTCCAGGGATGGGCGTTTTCTCGGCGTCCTGATGGGATCGGTCGAGGCGAAACATTTTGCCGCCATTTTCGAAGAGTTCCCGCAAGGCCCGAACGGGGCGATTGCCCTTGTCAACACCGCCTCGAAGCAGATCGTGGCGCGCTCGCCGCATCATGAACAGAATTTTGCCCAGAACATCAGCAAAGGCCAGGTACTCAAGGGCATCGAAAAGCAAAGCGGCATTATCGAGGTGCCCAGCATGATCGACGGCATGACCCGCGTCATCGCCTACCAGCAGTTCGGCTCGCTCCCGCTGGTGATGCTGGTCGGCTATGCCCGCGAAGACCTGCGCGCCGAATCGCAAAAAATCATCAATGACCATCTGATCGCCGCGGCGCTGTTGCTGCTCCTGGTCGGTGCGCTGGCGGTGAGCATGGCCCGCTCGCAACGGCGCCAGCACGCGGCCCAGCTGCATCTGCGTGAAAGCCGGGACACCCTCGACCGGGCGCAGTCCGTTGCCCATGTGGGCAGCTGGAATCTGGACATGGCAAGCAACCGCCTCGAATGCTCCGACGAGACGTACCGCTTGTTCGGCATTCCACCGGGCACGCCGCTCACGCTGGAAACATTTGTCGAGCGCATCCATCCGGACGATCGCGAGCAGGTCATGTCGGCCTGGAATGCCGCCCTGTCAGGCCATCCCTATCGCATCGAGCATCGCATCGTGGTGGATGGCGAAACCCGGTGGGTGATGGAGCAGGCCGAGTTCCAGTACCGCGGCGATGGTCAGGCGATGTCTGGCATCGGCACGGTTCAGGACATCACCGAACGCAAGGCCAGCGAAGCCGAACTGGAAGCCCATCGCAACCACCTCGAAGCGATGGTCGAGGCCCGTACCGCGGAATTGGCCTCGGCCAAGGCCGCGGCCGAAGCCGCCAGCCGGGCCAAGAGCACCTTCCTCGCCAACATGAGCCACGAATTGCGTACGCCGATGAACGCCATCATGGGCATGACCAACCTCGCCCTGCGCCGTGCCGGGGATGCCACGCTCATCGATCAGCTCGGCAAGATCGACAACGCCTCCCGGCATCTGCTGCACGTCATCAACGACATCCTCGACCTTTCCAAGATCGAAGCCGAGCGCGTCACCCTCGAACACGACCGTTTCCGTTTGGGCGAAATCATCGAGAACCTGCAGAGCCTGATCGGCCAAAGGGCGAGCGAAAAGGGCCTCAGCCTCTACATCGACCTGACTCCCGGTCTGTCCGATCTCTGTGTGGTGGGCGATTCCGTACGTCTTGGGCAAGTCCTCCTCAATCTCGCCGGCAACGCGGTCAAATTCACCCAGAACGGTTCAATCACCCTGCGCAGCCGCATCCTCGAAGACCAGGACGGCCAACTGCTGCTGCGCTGGGAAATCGCCGACACCGGCATCGGTATTGCCGCGGCCAATCAGGCCAAGCTCTTCAACGCCTTCGAACAGGCCGACGGCTCAATGACCCGTAAGTACGGCGGCTCGGGATTGGGGCTGGCGATCAGCAAGCGGCTGGTGCACATGATGAACGGCGAAATCGGCTTGGAAAGCGAATCGGGCAAGGGCAGCACCTTCTGGTTCACCATCAGGCTCGAGAAAGCGACTGCGGCCACCATCCCGCAGGCATCGACTTCCTCGGCCTGGCTTGCCGAGCAGCGTTTGCGGGACGAGCATGAAGGCGCCCGGATAATGCTGGTCGAGGACGAGCCGATCAACCAGGAAGTGTCGTGCGGCCTGCTGGAAGATGTCGGGCTGGCGGTCGATCTGGCATCCGATGGACGGGAGGCCGTCGCTTTGGCCAGGCAGAAGCGCTATGACCTGATCCTGATGGATGTGCAGATGCCAAATCTCAACGGCCTGGATGCAACACGGGCAATCCGTGCCGATAGCCAGAACACCGATACGCCAATTCTCGCCATAACGGCCAATGCCTTCGACGAAGACCGGCTGGTCTGCCTTGAAGCCGGCATGAATGACCACGTCGCCAAGCCGATCAAGCCGGATCTGCTCTACGTGACCTTACAGAAGTGGCTGGGCAGGAAGAATCGGGCTGCCTGAGACGCCAGGCGACTTCGGACGAAAGGCAATAAAAAACCCGCGATTACGCGGGCTCTTTGGACTTGCTTGGGCTGCTTGAAACAGCTACTTGGTGCCCCGAGCCAGACTCGAACTGGCACACCTTTCGGCGGCGGATTTTGAATCCGCTGCGTCTACCGATTCCGCCATCGGGGCGAATGGAGGCCGGATTATGCTCGAATCACTTGCGCGGTTCAAGTGAGTCCGGGCACGGGAAGGTGCGCGCCAGCGCGCCGGCGACGATCGTCGCGGTGCTGTTGTCGTTCGGCGGCAGGCGCTCCAGCTGGCCGAGCACGGCGCGCACCAGGCGCGGCGACAGGTTGTCGTCCTTGGGCAGGCAGAAGGCGTTGAGGCGGACCCCGACCTTCTCGGCCAGATAGTCGCTGACCGCGTAGCCGTCGGCGAAACCGGCGACATAGGCGATGCAGCGGGCGCTGCGGATGGCCTCGTGGGGATCGCCGCTCTTCTGCTCCTGGTAGAGCGCGTCGGCAGCCTGGCAGTCGCCGCGCAATTCGGCGCTGCTGTAGGCGAGGGCGGGGCCGGTGCCGAGTGCCGCTAGGAGGAACAGGGCGGCCTTCATGGCCGCTCGAACCAGCTGAGCTTCTCGTGCAGGCGGACGACGCTGCCGACGACGATCAGCGCCGGCGGCTTGATGCCGGTTTCCTCGATGCGCTGCGGCAGTGTGCCGAGCGTGGCGAGCAGCGTCTGCTGGTCGGCCTGGGTGCCGTTGCGGACGACGGCGGCCGGCGTCAGCGAGGGCAGGCCGTGATTGATCATCTGGCGGCAGATTTCGGCGGCGGCGCCGATGCCCATGTAGAAGACCACGGTGTGGCACGGACGGGCCAGGGCCGGCCAGTCGAGATTGACGGTGCCGTCCTTGAGGTGGCCGGTGACGAAGGTGACGGCCTGGGCGTGGTCGCGGTGCGTCAGCGGAAAGCCGGAATAGGCGCCGCAGCCGGCAGCGGCGGTGACGCCGGGGACGACCTCGAAGGGGACGCCGGAGGCGACCAGGGTTTCCAGTTCCTCGCCGCCGCGGCCGAAGATGAACGGGTCGCCGCCCTTGAGGCGGACCACCGACAGGCCTTCGCGGGCCAGGTCGACGAGCAGGTTGTTGATCGATTCCTGCGGCAGGGTGTGGCGCGAGGCCTCCTTGCCGGCGTAGATGCGGCGGGCGTCGGGCCGGGCCAGATCGACGATGCCCTCGCCGACCAGGTGGTCGTAGACCAGCGCATCGGCGCCGGCGATCAGGCGGGCCGCCTTGACCGTCAATAGTTCCGGATCTCCCGGGCCGGCTCCGACCAGCCAGACCTTGCCTTTTTCCAGTGTGTTCGCGACTTGCATGCTTTCTCCCTGAATCTCGCCGGCCATCCTAATGCCCTCCTCGGTCCCTGCCAATAGCACCGGTTCAGAGATTGCGTTGGTGTAGGTCGAAAGTAGTAGTCGCGTAGTTAATTGTAACTATAACCTCTTGAATCTCAATATTTTTCAATAGAGGAAAAGCTTGATGGGAATCAAGGTTTCATCACCGGCCAAAGTTCAACCTTGCATCCATCGCGTTTGGGGGTCGAACGCATTTTTTGTTCTAGGAGAGTAACGATGAAAAGAAGCGTAGTGGGGATGCTGGCCTTGTCGGCCATGACCATGGCCATGGGGTCCGCTTTTGCCCAGGAAGCCAAGGCGCCGGAACTGACCGCGGCCGAGAAGGAACAGGCCAAGAAGATTTACTTCGAGCGTTGTGCCGGCTGCCACGGCGTGCTGCGCAAGGGCGCCACCGGCAAGAACCTCGAGCCGCACTGGTCGAAGAAGGACAAGGACGGCAACGTCACCGAAGGCGGTACGCTGAAGCTCGGCCAGAACCGTCTGGAAAAGATCATCGGTTACGGTACCGATGGCGGCATGGTGAACTTCGACGACATCCTGACCAAGGAAGAAATCACGCTGATGTCGAAGTACATCCAGAACACCCCGGATGTGCCGCCCGAGTACAGCTTCAAGGACACGATGGATTCCTGGAAGGTGATCGTGCCGGTTGACAAGCGTCCGACCAAGCAGATGAACAAGATCAACCTGAAGAACGTCTTCTCGGTCACCCTGCGCGACACCGGCGAAGTGGCCCTGATCGACGGCGACACCAAGGAAATCCGCTCCATCGTCAAGACCGGCTACGCCGTCCATATTTCCCGCCTGTCCGCTTCCGGCCGCTATGTTTACGTGATCGGCCGCGACGGCCGTCTGTCGCTGATCGACCTGTGGATGGAAAAGCCGGCTGTCGTGGCTGAAGTCAAGATCGGTTTCGATGCCCGCTCGGTCGATACCTCCAAGTTCAAGGGCTTCGAAGACAAGTACGCGATCGCCGGTTCCTACTGGCCGCCCCAGTACGTGATCATGGACGGCGACACGCTGAAGCCGCGCAAGGTCGTTTCCACCCGCGGCATGACCGTCGACGGCGAATACCATCCGGAACCGCGCGTCGCTTCCATCGTCGCTTCCTTCATCAAGCCGGAATGGGTGGTCAACATCAAGGAAACCGGTCAGATCCTGCTGGTCGATTATTCCGACATCGAAAACCTGAAGACGACGACCATCGCTTCCGCCAAGTTCCTGCATGACGGCGGCTGGGATGCTTCCAAGCGCTACTTCCTGGTGGCCGCCAACGCCTCCAACAAGATCGCTGCGGTCGATACCAAGAACGGCAAGCTGGCCGCGCTGGTCGATGTCGCCAAGATCCCGCACCCGGGTCGCGGCGCCAACTTCTCGCATCCGAAGTTCGGTCCGGTCTGGGCGACGGGTCACCTCGGCGCCGATGTCGTGACGCTGATCTCGACGCCGTCCGACGACAAGAAGAACGCCAAGTTCAAGGAGTACAACTGGAAGGTGGTGCAGGAAGTCAAGCACGTGCCGGGCAACCTGTTCGTCAAGACCCATCCGAAGTCCAAGAACCTGTGGGCTGACTCGCCGCAGAACCCGGACAAGGATCTGGCTGAATCGGTCTCCGTCTGGGACATGTCCGACCTGTCCAAGCCGAAGGCCGTGCTGAACGTCGCCAAGGACTCGGGCCTGCCGCCGACCAAGGCCGTCAAGCGCGCCGTCCATCCGGAATACTCGGCTGACGGCAAGGAAGTGTGGATCTCGCTGTGGGGCGGCAAGGCTGACCAGTCCGCCATCGTGGTCTATGACGACGCCACGCTCAAGCTGAAGAAGGTGATCACCGATCCGAAGATGATCACCCCGACCGGCAAGTTCAACGTCTTCAACACGCAGCACGACATCTACTGATCCGTTGTAGATTTCTTGATCTGACATAAAGCTACGGGGGCGCAAGCCCCCGTAGCATATCCAGCGTCAGATCCCGTATTCGCCGGCCAACCGCCGGCATCGACAACTCCTTTGGAGATTGACCACGATGAAAAAGAATCTCGTATCCCTGGCTGTGCTCGGCGCCCTGATGGCGGCCGGCAGCTCGGCCGCCCTGGCTGCGCCCGACTGGAGCAAGGTCCCGTCGAAGAATGTCCATGTTTTCCACCCCGGCGTCGCGCCGGTCGAATGGGTCCAGGGCAAGGGCGAACACAGCGGCGCCAGCGGCCTGAAGAAGGGCGAAACCTGTGCCGGCTGCCATATCGAGGACGGCAAGCTGAGCCTCGACGTCAAGCGCCTGCAGAGCAAGGAAATGGAGCCCAAGGGCGCGCCCAAGGTCGGCACCTACACGGTCGGCGTCCAGGCTGCCTACGATGCCACCAACCTGTACGTGCGCCTGACCTTCAAGGCCCCGGCCGGCAGCGCCGACAAGTCGGACAAGGAAAACGAAGTCAAGGCCAGCCTGATGTTCCCCAACGACAAGGTGCCGATGGGCGACCAGATCGGCTGCTGGGCCACCTGCCACCAGGATGCCCGCACCATGCCGGGCGCCGATGACAAGAAGACCAAGTACGTCAAGGGCGGCGCCTACGACCTGCTGCAATGGCGCAGCAGCGGCAAGTCGTTCGACGGCAGCGTGACCGACAAGCGCTCCATGGAAGGCGGCAAGGCTGGTGCCACGGCTGAAGGCAGCAAGGCCGGCGACACCTACACCGTGACCTTTACCCGCAAGCTGGCCGGCAACGCCGTGCTCGCCGCCGGCAAGGCCGCGACCTTCGGCATCGCCATCCACGCCGACAACGCCGGTGGTCGCTTCCACCACGTCTCCTTCAACCAGACCATCGGCCTGGGGGCGGACGGCGACATCAAGGCCGTCAAGCAGTAAAAATCGTCATGTCGCCCGCTGTCATCGCGTTGTACCGATGGCGGCTCTCGAAGGGAGCGCCGGTTCTGCTGGCGCTCTTTTCGCTGGTGGCGACGGCGCAGACGGAGGTCGAGGTACGCATCGCCGACTACCGTTTCGATCCGCCGGCAGTCAGCATCAAGGCCGGCGACAGCGTGCGCTGGGTCAACCGCGAGAAGCGGACCAGCCACTCGGTGCTGTTTCCCCGCGAGGGTGGCCTCGAATCCGAGCGCCTGTTTCCCGAGGAAACCTATGTCCGGCGTTTCGAGAAGCCCGGACGCTACCCGTATCATTGCGGCCCGCACCCGGAAATGGAAGGAGAAGTGGTTGTCAGCGATTAGATTCCTGCCGCTGCTGGCGCTGGGCGCCGCGGCAGCCTGGGCCGGCGAGCCGGATGCCGCCCGCCAGAAGGAACTGGTGCATCTGGTGCGCCAGGATTGCGGTTCCTGCCACGGGATGACGCTGCAGGGCGGCCTCGGGCCGTCGCTGCTGCCGGCCGACCTGCGCGACAAGCCGGCCGAGGGGCTGGCGGCGACTATCTACTACGGCCGGCCGGGCACGCCGATGCCGCCGTGGAAGCAGTTCATGTCCGAAGCCGAGGCGCTGTGGATCGTTGAAAAACTGATGAGCGAGTTCCC
>DASUZG010000368.1:0-9706 GCA_036376995.1 Azonexus sp.
GCCCCCGGCAATCTGCGCGCATCGCTGTACAACGACCCGGCCACCTTTCGCAAGGAAGCGAAGGCGCTGCAGGTGGCTACCGTGCCGGCCGCCGCCGGTGACGTACAACTGGTGTTCAAAGACGTGCCAGCCGGGCGCTACGCCATCATGGCCTATCACGACGCCGATGGCGACGGCAAACTGAACCTGCGCCTGGGCATGTTCCCGGCCGAAGGCTACGGCCTGTCCAACAATCCCAAGGTCTTCGGCCCGCCGCAATTCACCGACAGCGCCTTCGAGGTCGGCGCCGACGGCGCCGCGCTCGCCATCACGCTCAGCTACTGAGTAGCCTCAGCCGCCGCGGCCATCCTGCAGCTTGCGGTACAGCGTGCGCCGGCTGATGCACAGTTGCCGGGCCAGGCCATCCGGATCGCTGCCCGGCCGCGTGCGCGCCCAATCGAGGTAGCGCCGTTCGAGACTGGCCAGGTCGACCACCTCGGCCAGCACGAAGGCATCTCCAACCGGCACCGCCGCCGGCAGCTCGTCGTCCGGCTCGCGCAGGTGCGCCACGTCGATGAGGTCGCCGTCGGCCAGCAGCGTCGCACGCTCGATCAGGTTGCGCAATTCGCGGATGTTGCCGGCAAAGCGGCGGCTCGCCAGCCAGGCCAGGGCCGCCGGCGAGAACTGCCGCCGGTGCTGGCGATCGACCCGTTCGAGCAGCGAATTGGCCAGCAGCGCGATGTCCTGCGGGCGTTCGTGCAGCGCCGGCGTATGGATTGGGAAGGTGTTGATGCGGAAATAGAGGTCGCGGCGGAAGGTTTCGGCCTGGACCATGGCCCGCAGGTCGCGGTGGGTGGCGGTGATCAGGCGGAAGTCGGCAGGCAGCCATTCGAGGCCGCCGACCCGCCGGTAGCTGCCGGTTTCCAGCAGGCGCAGCAGCTTGACCTGCAGCGACAGCGGCAGTTCGCCGATCTCGTCGAGGAACAGCGTGCCGCCGGCGGCTGCCTCGACCAGCCCCTGCTTGCGGTTAATGGCGCCGGTGAAGGCGCCCTTCTCGTAGCCGAACAGCTCGCTTTCGAACAGCGTCTCGGTCAGGCCGGCGCAATCGACGGCGACGAACGGGCCGTCGGCGCGCATGCTGGCCTCGTGGATGGCGCGGGCGACCAGCTCCTTGCCGGTGCCGGTCTCGCCCAGCAACAGCACGGCAGCGTCGGCCGGCGCGACGCGCAGCACCTTGTCGAGCATGGCGACGAAGGCCGGCGAGCGGCCGACCAGGCCCTGCGCCGCCGGCCGGCTGCTGGCCTGGCGGACGACGCGCAGGGTTTCGACGAAATAGGCGATCTCGCCGCGCTCGTCGCGGATCGGCGAGGTCTCGACGGCGACGTGCTCGTCGCCACGCGGCGTGTGATGCACGTGCAGCACGCGCTGCAAGGTCCCGGCTTCGCGGCTCAACTTCAGCGGACAGGATTCGCCGGCCTGGTCGCAGGACACGGCGAAGCGGTGCGAGACCTCGTAGCAGCAGCGCCCGGCGATCGGCTCGCCGTCGCCGAATTCGTGCAGGTAGGCGGCATTGGCGGCGATGATCCGGTAGTCGGTGTTCATCACGATGCGCGGCTCGGGCAGGCCGTCGAGAAAGGACAGCAGTTCGCTGAGGACAGGTGAGCTCATGCCGGTTTTGTCACTCCTGACAGTCGATTGTGCCAATAATGACACAAGACCCCGCCGGCGACAGGGAAATATCCGGCCATCCGGCGCCAAGTCCTTGATTCGTCGACTTGCGCTGTTACGGCAGACGCCGGGCATGCATCTTGATACAGAGCTTTCCGGAAACCGGCACCCCCTTTTTTCGGTCGCCCCGCCGGCCTAGCCCCACCAGACCGTCCCCGGGGCTCCCGTCCCGGTTTCCACCCTCATTCACCCCACGCCCCCGAATCAATGAGCCCACCCGACAGCAGCAGCCTGCAGCAAACCACCCCCACCGCGGCCCCCGTCTCCTTCTACGAGAAACACAAAGTCATCTACGCCCGGCGCGCCCGCGGCTTCTTCGACAACTGGCGCATCGCGCTGGTGCTGTTCACCCAGCTCATCTTCTACGTCACCCCGTGGTTGCAATGGAACGACCGCCAGGCGGTGCTGCTGCACCTGGTCGAGCGCAAGTTCTACATTTTCGGCGTGGTCTTCTGGCCGCAGGACGTGATCTACCTGAGCGCCCTGCTGATCGTCTCGGCCTATGCGCTATTCCTGGTCACCGCCGTCGCCGGCCGGCTGTTCTGCGGCTACGCCTGCCCGCAGACGGTCTATACGCAGATGTTCATGTGGCTCGAGAACTGGATCGAAGGCGAGCGCAACGCCCGCCTCAAGCGCGACCGCGGCCCGCGCAATGTCGCCTGGTGGCGTGTGAAGGCGAGCAAGCACCTGCTCTGGGGCGCCCTGTCGCTGTGGACCGGCTTCACGCTGGTCTGCTACTTCACGCCGGTCAGCGAACTGACTGTCTCGGTGCGCCACGGCACCCTGGGCGGCTGGGAAATCTTCTGGATCTTCTTCTACGGCGGTTTCACCTACCTGATGGCCGGCTTCATGCGCGAGCAGGTGTGCAAGCACATGTGCCCCTACGCCCGCTTCCAGAGCGTGATGTTCGACCCGGACACGCTGATCATCTCCTACGACCCGGAACGCGGCGAACAGCGCGGCGCGCGCAAGAAAGGCGTCGATCCGAAGGCCGCCGGCCTCGGCGACTGCGTCGATTGCGGCCTGTGCGTGCAGGTCTGCCCGACCGGCATCGACATCCGCAACGGCCTGCAATACGAATGCATCGGCTGCGCCGCCTGCGTGGACGTCTGCGACCAGGTCATGGACAAGGTCGGCCTGCCGCGCGGCCTGGTCCGCTACTCGACCGAGAACGCATTGGCCCGGCACCTGTCGCGCGACGACATCCTGCGCCACATCATCCGCCCGCGCATCGTGCTGTACACCGCCATCCTCGTGCTGATCACCGGCCTGGCCGCCTGGTTCCTGGCGCACCGCATGCCGCTCAAGGTGGACATCATCCGCGACCGTGCCGTGCTCGCCCGCGAAGCCGACGACGGCCGCATCGAGAACGTGTACATGCTGCAGATCATGAACACCGCCGAAGAGCCGCAGCGCTACCGCGTCAGCGTCGACGGCCTGGCCGGCGCCGAGATCGACGGCGCCAGCGAAGTCGAGGTCCCGGCCGCGGCGCTGCACGGCTTCAACGCCGTCGTCCGCGTGCCGCCGGACGCCGGCAAGCGCGGCGCCAACCCGATCCACTTCGACATCGTGTCGACCGCCGACCCGGCCATCAGGGTCCGCGAGAAAGCTTCCTTCCTGCTGCCCTGATCCCTCCGCCCCCACGGCCCCGGGCGCTGAACCATTCGCCGCCCGGCCGATCAAATCAGGCAAATCATTTACCCGCCACGCCAGCCAGATAACATCAGGGGGTCAGCATGAACCGCAAGTTCGAGCGACGCGATTGCGTCGACCGGCGCCAGGAGGAACTCGGTCCACCCAGCGGCTGGAAGGACCGCCGACGGCAAACCGAGCGGCGGATGCCGGAACTCGGCGAATGCGAAGTCTCGGAAGCGGAGTGGCTGGCCTATTTCGGTCCGGCCGACAAGCCGGCACGGGTGGTCAAGGCGGCGGAAGAAGCGGCGGCCGACGTCTTCGCCCACAGCCGCGACTAGTCGCCTATTCGGCCGACAGTTCGACGCTTTCGCCGGCGAAATCGACACGCTGGCCGGGCCGCAGCTTGGCCCGCTTGCGCGTGTCGACCGCCCCGTCGACGCGCACCCGCCCTTCGGCGATGGCGGCATGGGCGGCACCGCCCGATTCGCACAGGCCGGTGGCCTTGAGCAATTGGTCGAGCTGGATGTAGTCGCCGCGCACGGCAAAGCGGATGGTCATGAAGGCTCCCGGAAATGATCGGCGGTCCGATGCCGGCATTGTAACGGCTTCGCGCGACCGGCGCCCGGGACGCCCCAGGACAGTGCGCCTCTCGTCGATTCGCACCAACAAGGCACCAAAAATTCACAAAAATCTAATAATTTGCGGGTACGCTCCTTGCTTTTGTAGTTTTTCATACATTCAGCATTCGCATCCCCGTGCATTTCCGTCCCAAACGCAATCACCCCAACTGCACCGCCGTCACCGCGGTCAATCACTCGCGCGTGCTCGACACGCTGGTCAAGAATCTCGAAGGCATGGTCTACCGCTGCCTGCACGACGAGCACTGGACGATGGTTTTCGTCAGCCAGGGCTGTCTCGAACTGACCGGCTACACGCCGCGGGAGATCGTCGACGGCAACAGCATTTCGTGGGAACTGATCACCCATCCGGATGACCGCCGGCGCATCCGCAGCACCATAGAGGAGGCGCTCGCCGCCGACCTGCGCTTCACGCTGCAGTACCGCATCGTCAGCCAGTCCGGCCAGCTCAAGTGGGTCGCCGAGCGCGGCGTGGCGATCCGTGACGAGCAGGGCGAGATCGTCATCGAGGGGTTCATCGAGGACATCACGACCCGCCGCCAGACGCTGGAAGCGCTCGAACAGGCGGAGATGCGCTACCGCCACATCTTCGAGCACGCCTCCGAGGGCATTTTCCAGTCCACCCGCGACGGCCGTTACCTGGCCGCCAACCCGGCGCTGGCCCGGCTGTACGGCTACCCCAGCGCCGACGAACTGATCGCCGACCTGGCCGACATCGACCGCCGGCTGTACGTCCAGCCCGGCCGCCGCGACGATTTCCTGCGCCTGATCGAAGCCGAAGGCGAAGTGCGCAATTTCGAGTCGGAAGTCTGCCGCCGCGACGGCTCGCGCCTATGGATCTCGGAAAACGCCCACGTGGTCTACGGCGCGCACGGCGAATTCATCTGCTACGAAGGCACGGTCCAGGACATTTCCGAGCGCAAGCAGGCCGAGGAGCACCTGCGCCTCCTGGCCATGGTCTTCTCCAACAGCAACGAGGCGATCATCGTCACCGACGCGGCCAACCGCATCGTCGCCACCAACCCGGCCTTCACCCAGCTCACCGGCTACCGGCCGGAAGACGTGATGGGCCGCAATCCGCGCATCCTGTCGGCGGGCAAGACGCCGCGCAAAGTCTTCGAGGACATGTGGACCTGCCTGTACCGCGACGGCGCCTGGCAGGGCGAGCTGTGGGACCGGCGCAAGAGCGGCGAGGCCTACCCGAAATGGCTGTCGATCTCGCTGGTGCGCGACGAGTTCGGCAACATCCGCAACCACATCGGCAGCTTCATCGACATTTCCGAGCTGAAGGCGACCCAGGAGCGCATCCGCCACCTCGCCCACCACGACACCCTGACCAACCTGCCCAACCGCTTCAGCCTGCAGGAGAAGCTCGAACAGGCGCTGGCCTTCTGCAAGCGCAACCACATGCAGCTGGCGCTGATGCTGATCGACCTCGACCGCTTCAAGACCATCAACGACACGCTCGGCCACCACGCCGGCGACGAGCTGCTGGTCCAGGTGGCGCAGCGCCTGAGCGCCGCGGTGCGCGAGAGCGACATCATCGCCCGCCTGGGCGGCGACGAATTCGTCGTCGCCCTGCCCGGCATCGGCTCGCCGGACGACGCCGCCCACCTGGCCGACAAGATCGCCAACGCCATTTCCGCCCCCTACCTGATCGCCGGCCAGGAGCAGCGCACCTCGCCGAGCATCGGCATCTGCCTGTACCCGGACGACTGCCTGGACATCGGCGAACTCTTGAAGAACGCCGACGTCGCGATGTATCACGCCAAGGCCAGGGGCCGCGGCAACTACCAGTTCTTCACCGAGGACATGAACATCGCCACGACGCGGCGGATGAATCTCGAATCCGACCTGCGCCTGGCCCTCGAACGCAACGAATTCGTGCTGCATTACCAGCCGCAGCTCGACCTGCGCAGCGGCACCATCGTCGGCGTCGAGGCGCTGATCCGCTGGCAGCACCCGAGCCGCGGCCTGGTGCCGCCGGTCGACTTCATCCCGATCGCCGAGGAGACCGGCATGATCGTCGCCATCGGCGACTGGGTGCTGCGGGAAGCCTGTCGCCAGTTGAAGGAGTGGCAGCTGAAGGGCATCGGCCACCTGCGCATGTCGATCAACCTGAGCACCGGCCAGTTCCTCGACAAGACGCTGCCGGCCCGCATCCATGAGCTGCTGGCGCAGTACCGCCTGAGTGCCGGCCTGCTCGACCTGGAAGTCACCGAATCGATGTCGATGGCTTCGCCGGACCAATCGATCAGCGTCATGCGCACCCTGAGCGCCAGCGGCCTGACGCTGTCCATCGACGACTTCGGCACCGGCTATTCGTCGCTGGCCTACCTGAAGCTGTTGCCGATCAACACGCTGAAAATCGACCGCTCCTTCGTCAAGGACATCGAGTCCGACCCCAACGATGCCGACATCTGCGACGTCACCGTGCTGCTCGCCCACAAGCTCGGCCTCGAAGTGGTCGCCGAAGGCGTCGAGACCGAGGCCCAGCTGAAGTTCCTGCTCAGCATCGGCTGCGAGAAGATCCAGGGCTACCTGATCAGCAAGCCGCTGCCGGCCGCCGCTGCCGAACAGTTCATCCGCCACAACCCGCCGATGACCGACCTCGGCACCATCGACCTGTGGCCGACGCCCGTCGCCACCCTGGCCACAACGGAATAAGCCCATGCGCAACAACCAGCCCGTGAAAGACCAGCAGACCCTGTTGCCGCAAGGCCAGTTCATCTATTCCCGCACCGATCTGGCCGGCATCATCACCGAGGCCAACCAGGCTTTCGCCGACATCAGCGGCTACCGGCGCGAGGAAATGCTCGGCCAGAACCACAACCTGGTCCGCCATCCGGACATGCCGGCCGCCGCCTTCGCCGACATGTGGCGCGACCTCAAGGCCGGCCGCCCGTGGCGCGGCGTGGTCAAGAACCGGCGCAAGGATGGCGGCTACTACTGGGTGGTCGCCAACGCCTCGCCGATCCGCGAGGACGGCCGGATCGTCGGCTACCAGTCGATCCGCACCGCCCCCAGCGCCGAGGAAATTGCCGCGGCCGGCGCCGCCTACCAGCGCCTCAGCGGCGGCGACCAGCGCCTGGCGGTGCGCCACGGCCGCGCCGTGCGCGCCCGCCGCACGCCGCTCGACTGCTTCGCCGACCTTGGCTGCCAGCTGCCGCTGATGGGCATCCTCGGCAGCCTGCTCGGCGCCACCCTGCTGTTCGCCGGCAGCCCGCCCGGCCCGGCCACCGCCGCGCTGCTGCAGGTCGCCGGCGGTCTCGGCCTGCTGCTCAGCCTGTATTTCCTGTTCGCCTTCACGCCGCGCCTGAAGGCCGACCTGCACAACACCCAGCTGGCGCTGGACGGCATGTTGAGCAGCGGCGACCTGCGCCAGCGCATCGACACCGCGCGCAGCGACCTGCTCGGCCGCCTGGTCGGCAATCTCGACCGGCTGGTCTCGTCCTTCCAGTCCACGGTGCAGGGCATGGCCGACACCGCCGGCCAGGTGCATCAGGTGGCCATCGAAGTCCGCCAGGGCGTCGGCAACGTCCGCGACGCAGCGCGCGTGCAGAGCGACGCCACCGCCTCGGCGGCGGCCGGCATCGAACAGATCACTGTGTCGATCGGCGAAGTCGCGGCGCACGCCGGCTCGACGCGCGACACGGCGGCGCAGGCGGCGGCCCTGTCCGGCCAGGGTGCGCAGCTGTCGGCCGATGCCAGCCGCACCATCCTGTCGCTGGCCGAGACGGTCAAGGGCTCGGCCGCCCAGGTCGAGCGCCTGGGACTCCAGTCGGCGGAAATTTCGCGCATCACCGACGTGATCAAGGGCATCGCCGACCAGACCAACCTGCTGGCGCTGAACGCCGCCATCGAGGCGGCGCGGGCCGGTGAGGCCGGGCGCGGCTTCTCGGTGGTCGCCGACGAGGTGCGCAAGCTCGCCGAAAGCACCGCCAAGGCCACCGGCGAAATCAGCGCGATGACCCACGCCGTGCTCGACGAGACCGGCAAGGCCGTCGATTCGATGCGCCAGGGCGCCGACCAGGTCGAGAACGGGGTGCAGCTGGTGCAGGAAGCACGCGACGCGCTGGAACAGATCAATGCCCAGATGCGCCTGACCGTGGACATGGTCAATGACATCAGCCATTCCTCGCGCGAGCAGGAACAGGCGATGAGCCAGATGGCCCAGAGCGTCGAGCGGGTCGCCGCGATGACCGAGCAGAACATGACGGTGGTCGGCCAGACCACCGGCACCACCGACTATCTCGGCGAACTGGTCGAGCGGATGAAGAAGGCGGTCGAGCAGTACCGCATCTGAGCCAAGGCGCTCAGGCGGCGCCGGCGACCAGCAGATGCACGCGGCGCGGACCGTGGGCGCCGAGCACGATGGTCTGCTCGATGTCGCCGGTACGCGACGGTCCGGAGATGAAATTGAGCGCCCGCGGCAGCTCGCCGTGCTCGGTTCGCAGCAGCGCAAAGGCGTCCTCCATGGTGGCGACGATGCGCGCGGCCGGAACCAGCGCGATGTGCGTTTCCGGCAGCAGGCTGACGCTGGCCGGCGTCTGCGGCCCGGACAGCAGCAGCAGCGTGCCGGTCTCGGCGATGGCGCAGAAGCAGCCGGTGATGCCGACCGTATCCCGATCCACCGCCGGCCGCGCGGCGACGGACAGTCCCTGGCCGGCCCAGTCGAGATCGGCGAGATCCGCAGCGATCACCGCCGCCGTGCCGAGCCCGCCGTCAGTCAGGAAACGGGCAACGGCGGCCGGCAGGTCGGCGCGACCGCCAATGCGTTCGACGCTACTGGAGAGGCTCGCCGCCTTGTCGGCGAAACGTCCGGCCAAATCGGCGCCGAGCACCGGCTGCGGGCCGCGGGCACGGTCGGCGAGCCAGGCTTCGGCGGCCGCCCGACGGCCGGCGACATCGCCACGGCCGACACCGGCGCGCACGCGCTGCAGGATTTCGTCGCGGCTGCTCATGCCACGCGGTTCTGCGGCTGGCCGGCGACGAAGGCTTCGATGTTGGCGATCAGCTGGTCGGCCAGCGATTGCATGGCCGGCCGGCTGGCCCAGGCGACGTGCGGCGTCAGCAGGAAGTTGGGCAGCGCCAGCAGTTGCGGATCGACCATCGGGTGCCCCAGCGGCGGCGGCTCGGCGGTGATCACGTCGAACCCGGCGCCGGCGATCCAGCCTTCCTTGAGCGCCCGGATCAGCGCCGCCTCATCGACGATGCCGCCGCGCGCCGTGTTGATCAACAGCGCCGACGGTTTCATCGCGCGCAGCTCGGCTTCGCCGATCAGGCCGCGGGTCGCCTCGGTCAGCGGGCAGTGCAGGCTGATCGCGTCGGCCGTCGCCAGGACCTCGGCCAAGGCCGTATAGCCGGGCCGCACGGTCGTCGCATCCAGGCGCTCGGCACGCAGCACGCGCATGCCGAAGGCTTCGGCCAGGCGGGCGACGCCGTTGCCGAGGCTGCCGGCGCCGATCAGGCCGAGCGTAGCGCCGTGCAGGTCGCGGATCGGGTGATCGAACAGGCAGAACTGGTCGGAGCGCTGCCAGCCCCCGGCCTGCAGCGTCGCGCGCCAGGCGATCAGGTTGCGCGACAGGGCCAGCAGCAGGGCCAGCACGTGCTCCGGCACGGTGTGCTCGGCATAGCCGCGGATGTTGGAGACGACGATGCCGCGGGCCCGACAGGCCTCGAGATCGACGATATTGGTGCCGGTGGCGGCAACCGCCACCATTTTC
>DASUZG010000369.1:0-2136 GCA_036376995.1 Azonexus sp.
CAGGTAGTCGTGGAAGCGCTGCAGGATGTGCAGGCGGTTGACCTGGACCACCGACGGTTCGTAGGGGACCGCGAAATAGTCCAGGAAGTCTTCGGCGGAAACCAGGTCTTCCATGGCTTCGGCCAGGCTCAGGGTGTCTTCCATGCTGTTCTCCTCAGGCGACGGCGAGTGATAGGGCGGGTTCAGCGGTGTGCTGGACATCGGTATGTTGAAATTCATCGACCACTTCCAGCAGTTTGGCGGCGCCCAGCTGGTCGCGGCTGTCGAGGCCGGCCAGCTTGACCAGGCGGGCGCGCGAGGCGGCGATCCGGCCCAGGCGCAGCAGCACCACGCTGGCCGCCTTCAGCGCCAGCAGGTAGAAGCGCAGCAGGCCGAAGGAATTCTTGGCGGCCGAGCCGAGCCGGGTTTCGTCGAGCAGGTTCCAGTCGCCGGGCAGGCCGAGCACGCGGGCCGACAGCTGCATGGCGCGCTCGGCGACGGACAGCGCGTCTTCCAGCCGGTGCTGGTAGAAGTAGTAGCGATAGAGGCCGACCAGCACGCTCAGGTTCTCGGGCGCCAGCAGGTGGGCGCGCAGCAGCGACAGCTCGGCTTCCGCGCTGCCGTACTCCCTGGCCGCGCGGGCGACCAGGCGCTCGGCCTCGGCCGGCAGCGCGTCCTCGAAGTACAGCTTGCAGTCGGAGAAGTCGAGCAGGTCCATGTCAGAGCGCCGCCTCGTGCAGGGTTTCGCTCTCGCAGCACAGGTCGCCGGCGCTGCATACCTTGCACTCGCCGGCGCGGTCGGGCGGCGGCGCTGCGTGGCGCAGGTCGGCCAGTTCCGTCTCCAGGCTTTCGATGCGCTCGATCAGGCAGGCGATCGACTTGGCCACCGGGTCCGGCAGCAGGTTGTGGTCGAGGCTGATGCCATCGACGGGGCGTGCCGAGCCGACCCGGGTGTCGACGATCCGGCCGGGAATGCCGACCACCGTCCGGTCGGCCGGCACGTTCTTGACGACGACCGAGTTGGCGCCGACGCGCACCCGTTCGCCGATGGTGATGGGACCGAGGATCTTGGCGCCGGCGCCGACCACCACGCCGTCGGCCAGCGTCGGATGGCGCTTGCCCTTGTTCCACGAGGTGCCGCCCAGCGTGACGCCGTGGTACAGCGTGACGTCGTCGCCGATCTCGGCCGTCTCGCCGATCACCACGCCGGCGCCGTGATCGATGAAGAAGCGCCGGCCGATGCGGGCGCCGGGGTGGATGTCCACATTGGTCAGGGTGCGCCCGAGAAAGGCCAGGAAGCGCGCCGCGAAGCGCCAGCCGCCGCGCCACAGCCGGTGCGCCAGGCGATGGCAGAGCACGGCATGGACGCCGGGGTAGGTGGCCAGTACTTCGGCCGTCGAGCGGGCGGCCGGGTCGCGCTGGAAGACGCAGGCGAGGTCTTCGCGCAGCAGGGCGGCCAGGCCCGGGGCGGCGGTTTCGGTAGCGGTCATGGTCAGCGCTTCAGACATGGACGGAACTCCGGGCGGCGGTGAGCAGGGCATGCAGGTCGGCGGTGTCCGGCGGCCGCTTGCGGCTGGCAACGAAGTGGCGGACATGCGGCAGCAGCGCCGCCGCCTCGTCGGTGCCGAGCTCGATGCCGAGCCCGCCATAGACCACCTGCACGGCGCGCGAGCCGGAATGCTTGCCGAGCACGATGCGGTGCGCCTGGCCAACTTCGCGCGGGTCGAAGCCCTGGTAGTTGTCCGGGTGCTTCAACAGGCCGTCGACATGGATGCCGGCCTCGTGGGTGAAGGCGCCGGCGCCGACCACGCTTTTCTGCCACGGCACGGCGCGGCCCGAGGCGCTGGCGACCATCGCCGACAGTGCCGGGAAGCCCTTGAGGTCGATACCGGTGGCGATGCCGTGCAGCTTGCCGAGGCCGAGCACGACTTCTTCCAGCGGCGCGTTGCCGGCCCGCTCGCCCAAGCCGTTGACCGTTGTGTTCACATGCGTCGCCCCGGCCTTGCAGGCGGCCAGCGTGTTGGCGATGGCCAGGCCCAGGTCGTCGTGGGCGTGCATTTCGATGTCGAGATCGGTGTGGCGGCGCAGCCGGGCGATGCGCTCGTAGGTGCCGAAAGGTTCGAGCACGCCGAGGGTGTCGGCGAAGCGCAGGCGGCG
>DASUZG010000370.1:0-4399 GCA_036376995.1 Azonexus sp.
CTGGGCGGCTTCTCGACCCACGACGCGAGTTTCGGCTTCTTCGACTCGCCGGCCATCGAGGCGGTCGCCATCGTCTTCATGCTGATCGCCGGCATGAACTTCGGCACGCTGTTCCTCGCCGTCAACGGCCGTTCGCTGCAGCCCTACCTGCACGATCCGGAAGCCGGCTGGTTCCTGCTGGTCACGCTGCTCAGCATCGTCGCCGTCGCCATCTACATCTGGAAGGACGGCGTCTATCCCGAACTCGGCACGGCGATTCGCCATAGTGCCTTCAACCTGGTGTCGATCGCCACGACCACCGGCTATGCCAGCGTGGACTTCGCGCTGTGGCCGATCTTCGCACCGATGTGGATGCTGTTCCTGTCGAGCTTCGCCACCAGCGCCGGGTCGACCGGCGGCGGCATCAAGATGGCGCGCGCGCTGCTGCTGTACAAGCAGGTCTATCGCGAAGTGGTCCGCGCCATGCACCCGAACGCCGTCTACAGCGTGCGCATCGGCGGCCAGGTGGCGCCGCCGGAAATCCTGTTCGCCGTGCTCGCCTTCGCCTTCATGTATATGGTCAGCATCGTCTCGCTGACGCTGGTCCTGGTGTTCACCGGGCTCGACGCGATTACTGCGTTCACCGCCGTGGTCGCCAGCATCAACAACACCGGGCCGGGCCTCGGCGACGTCGGGCCGGCGACCACCTTCGCCGTGCTCGAGGATTTCCAGACCTGGGTCTGCATCTTCGCCATGCTGCTCGGCCGCCTTGAAATCTTCACCCTGCTGGTCGTGCTGACGCCCGCCTTCTGGCGGCGCTGAGCCAGGGAGCCATCATGAACATCATCATCCTCGGTGCCGGCCAGGTCGGCGCCAGCCTCGCCGAAGCCCTGGTGTCGGAAGCCAACAACATCACGCTGGTGGACAACAGCGCCGACAACCTGCGTCTGCTGGCCGACCGCCTCGACGTGCGCACGGTGGTCGGCAACGCCGCCTTCCCGTCGGTGCTGCGCTCGGCCGGCATCGAATCGGCCGACCTGCTGGTCGCCGTCACCCAGTCGGACCAGACCAACCTGGTCGCCTGCAAGATCGCCTGCAACCATTTCGCCGTGCCGACCCGCATCGCCCGCCTGCGCTCGGCCGATTTCCTCGATCCGGAACTGTTGTCCGAGCGCAATTTTGCGGTCAATTTCGCGCTGTGCCCGGAGCAGGAGATCAGCGAGTACATCGCCAAGCTGATGGAATTCCCCGAGGCGCTGCAGGTGGTCGAGTTCGCCGACGGCCGGCTGACCCTGGTCGGCGTGCGCGCCTACGCCGGCGGCCTGCTGGTCGACCACCCGATCCGCGCCATGCGCGAGCACCTGCCGCCCGGCGTCGATGCCCGCATCGCGGCCATCTTCCGCGAGACGCGGGCGATCGATCCGGACGGCAACACGCTGGTCAAGGATGGCGACGAAGTCTTCCTGCTCGCCGCCAGCGAGCACATCCGCTGCGTGTTGAAGGAACTGCGCCGGATGCAGGCGCCGGTGCGGCGCATCCTGATCGCCGGCGCCGGCAATATCGGTGCCCGCGTCGGCGAGCGCCTGGAGGGCGAATACCAGGTCAAGCTGATCGAGCGCGATGCGGCGCGGGCGGCGCTGGTTGGCGAGCGCCTGCAGCAGGCCCAGGTGCTGATCGGCGAGGCCACCGACGAGACCCTGCTGGCGCGCGAAGGCATCGGCCAGACCGACATGTTCCTCGCGCTGACCAATGACGACGAGGACAACATCATGGCCGCGTCGCTGGCCAAGCGCCTCGGCTGCAAGCGCGTGCTGGCCCTGATCAACCGCGGCGCCTACGCCGAGATGGTCGAGGGCGGCCCGATCGACATCGGCCTGTCGCCGGCGCAGATTTCGATCGGCAGCCTGCTGACCCACGTCCGCCAGGCCGAGGTGGCGCGCATCCACCACCTGCGCCGCGGCGGCGCGCAGGCGCTCGAACTGGTGGTCAAGGGCGAGCGCCGCAGCTCGCGCGTCATCGGCCGGCGTATCGAGGAACTGCCGGTCATTCCCGGCGCCCACATCTGCGCCATCCTGCGCGGCCCGGCAGTGCTCATTCCGCACCACGACACGGTGATCGAGAGCGACGACCACGTGGTCGTCTTCTGCACCCGCAAGCGGCAGATCGCCGCCGTCGAGAAGCTGTTCCGCGAGCGGACCGGCTTCTTCTAGCCGGCGTCCTGGGGCTGGGCGGTCAGAGCGGGGGCGGCGACCGGCAGCGGCGACTCCGGCCCGGCGCCGACGACGCGGTTGCGGCCCTGCGCCTTGGCCGCGTACATCGCCAGGTCGGCCCGGTGCAGCAGGCTGGACAGCGTGCTGTCGCCCGCTTGCCGCAGGGCGATGCCGATGCTGATGGTCGGCCGCACGGTCTGCCCCTGCACCGTCAGCACCAGCGCCTCCGTCGCCTGCCGCAGGCGCTCCGCGGTTTCCCTGGCCTCGGATAGTTCGGCATCGGGCAGCAGCAGCGCGAATTCCTCGCCGCCCAGGCGGCCGAAACAGTCGCCGCTGCGCAGATGGCCGACGCAGGCATCGACGACGGCAACCAGCACCTCGTCGCCGCCGAGATGGCCGTGCCGGTCGTTGATCTGCTTGAAGTGGTCGAGGTCGATGATCAGCAGCGCCAGCGGATTGCCGCGCTCGCGCGCCGCCTGCAGGTGCTTGTCGGCGGCGGCCAGGAAATAGCGGCGATTGACGACGCCGGTCAGCGAGTCGCGCGAAGCCTGCGATTCGAGTTCCCGGATCAGGATCTCGTTGCGCTGGCGCAGGTCGAGCGCTTCCGTGGTGTAGGCGTTGATCTGCCGGCCGACCATGACGATCAGCGCGGTGAAGCCGCCGAGGAGCAGGCTCAGGCCGAGATTGAACCAGTTGAAGTCGAACAGCGGTGGCCCGATGAGCGCCAGCACCGGCCAGACCAGGTCGAGCGCCAGGAGGCGCAGATGGGCGTTGCTCATCGAGACGGTCAGGGCGATCAGCCCGATGTGCACCATCATGATGAAAATCAGGCTGGGAAAATTGCCCGGCTGCCAGGCCCAGAACACCAGCGACGACCAGGCCAGCATGTGCGCCCCGTGCGCCCGCGCGATGCGGCCGGCCCACAGCCGCTCGTCGCGTGGCTGCGCGTCGCTGCGCTTGAAGGCCCGGTAGACGTGGATGTAGTGGGCGATGATCAGCAATTCGACCACCGCCCACGCGGCGGCCCACAGCATCGGTACCCAGTTGGTCAGCAGCGCCGCGACGACCAGCGTCAGCGGCGGCGCCAGGTAGCGGTCGTGGAGGTGGATGTCGACATAGAGATGCAACTGGGCGAGGCGGATGCCCATGCGCGGGTCTTGGGTCATGAAGAACGTCTTCGCAGCGGAGGAAACAGCGCCGACTATGCCTTATGGAATTGATGTTGTCATTGCCGGGGCAGGGGCGAGGGGCAGGCGGCGTTCTGCGTGTACCATAGCGCCTTTGCCTTCTCGTCCCCGCTGCATGGCCCTGCCTTACGAACTGCTGATCGGTCTGCGCTACACCCGCGCCAAGCGCCGCAATCATTTCATTTCCTTCATCTCGCTGATTTCGATGCTCGGCATCGGCCTCGGCGTCGCTGCGCTGATCGTCGTGCTGTCGGTGATGAACGGCTTCCAGAAGGAATTGCGCACGCGCATCCTCGGCGTCGCCTCGCACATCCAGATCACCGGCATCAGCGGCGAGCTGGAAGACTGGCCGGCGCTGGCGGCGCAGGCGCTGCAGCATCCGGAAGTGCGGGCGACGGCGCCGTTCGTCCAGTCGCAGGCGATGTTCACGGTGGACGGCGGCGTCAAGGGCGCGCTGGTGCGCGGCATCCTGCCCGACCAGGAGGACAAGGTCGCCGACTTCCGCCGCACCATCAAGAGCGGCAGTCTCGACGACCTTAGGCCGGGCGAGTTCGGCGTCGTGCTCGGCGCCGACCTGGCCCGCTCGCTGCGCGTCTTCACCGGCGACAAGGTGACGCTGATCGCGCCGCAGGGGACGGTGACGCCGGCCGGCGTGGTGCCGCGCCTGAAGTCCTTCCGCGTCGTCGGCATCTTCGAGGTCGGCATGTACGAGTACGACTCGGGTCTGGCGCTGATCCATCTGGAAGACGCGCAGCGTCTGTACCAGATGGAGGACCGGGTGACCGGCGTGCGCCTGAAGGTCGATGACCTCTTCTCGGCGCCGCGCATCGCCCGCGAACTGGTCCGCTACATCAATGCCGACGCCTTCCTGCACGACTGGACCAAGAGCCACGCCAATTTCTTCCGCGCGGTGCAGATCGAGAAGACGATGATGTTCATCATCCTCTCGCTGATCGTCGCCGTCGCCGCCTTCAACCTCGTCTCGACGCTGGTCATGGCCGTTACCGACAAGCAGGCCGACAT
>DASUZG010000371.1:0-7916 GCA_036376995.1 Azonexus sp.
CAGGACCTGGCCTCGGCCTTCCAGACCTCGGCAGCCTCGCTGGGGGCGCTGGCGGCCACCTATTTCTACGTCTATACCGTGATGCAGGTGCCGACCGGGGTGCTGGTCGATACCCTCGGGCCGCGCCGCATCCTGGTCCTCGGCGGCATCGTCGGCGGCCTCGGCAGCGTCCTGTTCGGCCTGGCGCCGGGCCTGGAGCTGGCGCTGGTCGGGCGGACCCTGATCGGGCTCGGCGTCTCGGTCACCTTCATCGCCATGCTGAAGCTGATCGCCGTCTGGTTCGAGGAGGAGCGCTTCGCCACCCTGGTCGGGGTCAGCATGCTGATTGGCAATCTCGGCTCGGTGCTGGCCGGGGCGCCGCTCTCGGCCGTCGCCCAGGCCACCGGCTGGCGCGGCGTGTTCATCGGCGCCGGCGTGCTGTCGCTGGTCATCGCCGGGCTGTGCTGGCTGATCGTCCGCGATCGTCCGGCGGCGCCGGCCGATGGCCAGGCGGCACCGCGCTTCGACCGCACCGCGCTGCTCTCGGCGCTGCTCTCGGTCGTCCGCAACCGGGCCACCTGGCCGGCGATCCTGGTCAATACCGGCACCTGCGGCGCCTTCTTCACCTTCGCCGGCCTGTGGACCGTGCCCTACCTGGTCCAGGTGCACGGCATGGAGCGGGCCGTTGCCGCCACCCACCTGTCGCTGTGGTTCGGCGGCTTCGCCGTCGGCTGCTTCTTCATCGGCACGCTGTCCGACCGCCTCGGCCGGCGCAAGCCGGTGATCATCGGCGCCACCCACGGCTATGCGCTGATCTGGCTGGTCCTGTGGTCCGGCGTCACCATGCCGCTCACTGCCTCCTACGCGCTGTTCGGGTTGCTCGGCGTGCTCACCGCCGGCTTCACGCTGACTTGGGCCTGCGCCAAGGAAGTCAATCCGCCGATGCTGTCCGGCATGTCCACCAGCGTCACCAACATGGGCAGCTTCGCCGCCGCCGCCGTGCTGCAGCCGGTCGTCGGCTGGGTCATGGACCTTGCCTGGCGCGGCGAGATGGTTGCCGGCGTGCGCTTCTACGATCTTGCCGCGTGGCGCGGCGGTCTCGGCGTCACCGTCGTCTGTGCGCTGCTCGGGGCAGCCGCCAGCTGGTGGATCGTCGAGACGCGCTGCCGCAACATCTGGCGGCCGGCCTGACGACGGCCGGGTTCAGGCCGCGTATTCAGCGCTGAAGCCCGCTTCGGCGATGGCCTGCAGGATGTCTTCCGGGCTGACGAAATTGCCGTGCTCGATGGTTGCGGCGCCTTTTTCCAGCGAAATCTCGACCTGGCCGATGCTCGGCAAATCCTGGATGGCGTTGGCCAGCGCGCGGACGCTTTCGGCATCGCGCAGGCCGCCGACGCTGACGTGCAGACTGTGCATGGGGCCTCCGCCGCAGTGGGTGCTTGCTGCATGAGGCAGCGAATTTGCCGTTAAGTTCGCCGGCATCCGGCCGTTTGCCGGGTACACTTCCGCCTTTGCCAATTGCAGGAAGCCGTGCCGCAATGTCCGTCGAATTGAGAGAAAAACCCGCCGTCGCCGTCGTCGCCGCGGTCCAGCTGCCCAGCGTCAGCGACATCGAGTTCGAGTCCTCGCTGGCCGAGTTGCGCGAACTGGCCAAGACGCTCGGCTACACGGTGGTGCACAGTTTCATCCAGAAGCGCGCCGGCTTTGACACCAATTCCTACGTCGGCGAAGGCAAGTGCCAGGAAATCGCCCATTACCTCGAATACGAGGCGGTGGCCGAGATCGACGCCATTCTGGTCGACCACGAGATCTCGCCGTCGCAGGCGCGCAACCTGGAGAAGGCCACGGGCTGCCCGGTGATGGACCGGACCATGGTCATCCTGGAAATCTTCCACAACAACGCCCGCTCGCGCGCCGCCAAGGCGCAGGTCGAGATCGCCCGCCTCGGCTACATGGCGCCGCGCCTGCGCGAGGCGGCCAAGCTTGCCGGCCCGCAGGGGCGCCAGCGCAGCGGCGTCGGCGGCCGCGGCGCCGGCGAGTCGCATACCGAGCTCGACCGGCGCAAGATCCGCGACCGCATCGCCGAATTGCAGCTGGAAATCGTCGCGCTGGACGCCGAGCGCCAGATCCAGCGCGCCCGCCGCCACGAGCGCCAGGGCCTGGCCAGCGTCGCCCTGGTCGGCTACACCAATGCCGGCAAATCGACGCTGATGCGGGCGCTGACCGGTAGCGAGGTGCTGGTCGCCAACAAGCTGTTCGCCACGCTCGATACCACCGTGCGCACCCTCCATCCGGACAGCGTGCCGCGCGTGCTGGTCAGCGACACCGTCGGCTTCATCAAGAACCTGCCGCACGGCCTGGTGGCGTCCTTCAAGTCCACGCTCGACGAAGCGCTCGACGCCGGCCTCCTGCTGCACGTGATCGACGCCAGCGACCCCGGCTTCGTGCGCCAGCTCGAAGTCACCGACCGCGTGCTGGCCGAGATCGGCGCCGACACGGTGCCGCGCCTGCGCGTCTTCAACAAGGTCGACCAGGTCGGGGATGCCGAGGCGCAGGCCGAGTGCGTCGCGTTGCTGCGCCGCGACTATCCCGACTGCCTGGTGTTGAGCGCGCGCCGCCCGGACGACGTGGCCAATCTGCGCCAGCAGATCATCGATTTCTTCCGCCAGGGCCAGGTCGAGGCCGAGCTGTTCCTGCCCTGGTCGGCGCAGCAGCTGCGCGGCGAGATCTACGCCCGCTGCCAGGTGCTCGGCGAGCGCGCCGACGGCGACGGCGCCTTCTTCAGCATCCGCGGCGAGGCGGCGACGGTCGACAGCCTGCGCGAGCAGGTGGCCCAGGTCGCCTGAGGGCTTAGCTGCGCTCGCCGCGCATGGCGTTGTAGGCGGCCAGCGCGCGGGCCACGTCGCCGCTCGGGCGGGCGGCGTCGCCGGTGCCGAACTCGACCTGCAGCGCGCTCATGTTCTGGTCGAGGTAGTCGATCACGCGTGACAGGTTGGCCATCCGGTTGGGGATGAAATTGCCGGCCGAGTTGAGCAGTTGCGCCGACTTGGCGAAATTGCCGCTGAATTCGCGGATCGCCGCCAGCGCGCCGTCCGGATTGCCGGCCAGCACGGCATCGAGGCGGGCCGTGTCGAGGCTGGCCATGTTGCTGACCGGGTCGATGGTGAGGCCGAGCGCGCCCATGCCGCGCACGCCGCTGCCGGCGCCGTTGAAGATGCTTTCGACGCTCTGCTCCAGTTCCCACTGCGAAGCCGTCGCCGCGTGCGTGCCGGCGAGCAGCCCGCCGGCCGCCAGTTCCTCGTCGAAGCGGTCGATCCAGCCGTTGTAGGTGGCGACGAAGTCCTGCAGGCGCTGCCTGATCTCGGCCGGCGGCGTCGTTGCATCGATCCCGGCCAGCGGTTGCGCGGCCTGCTGCATGGTCGTGACATAGGCGCCGAGATCGGTCATTTCGGCGAACTCGGCGCGGTAGCTGACGTCGCGCCGGTTGATCTCGGTCATCATGCGGTAGGCCGATTGCGGATCGAACAGCGTGGTGTTGTAGCCGGCCGCCGGCAGCGCGCCGGCCGCACCGCTGTCGGCCAGCAACGCGGCGACCGGGTTGCCGGCGCTGTGGCCGGCGCCGAGCAGGGCGGCAAAGTCGGAGACGCCGTGGCCGCCGTTGTCGTTCATCGCCGTCGAGATCAGCGTGCCGAGGGCCTGCGACTTGAAGTCGGCCACCCGCGCCTGCAGTTGCGCGAGAAAGTCGCCGCCGGCGGCGGCCGAGGGGGCCGCCCGCTCGCTGCGGTTGCTCTGCAGCCGGGAAAAATCGAAGCCGGTGTCGAGGATTGTCTTGGGTGCCATGTCTGCCTCCTGCCGCTGGTGGTCTGAACCATTCGCAGCAAAAACCACGCCCGCCACCCCCGGCAATTTCCGCTGCCGCAGCCGGATCGCCGGCTGATGGGGCAAGTGCGCCGCAGCCCAGGCCGACGTCATGGCCGCAGCCTGGCCGGCGGCAGCCGATCCGGCAATTTTCGCCTCGCCGGCGGCAAGGCCCGGCCGATCCCGGGCAGGCCATTCGACCTCTTGAACTTTTTGCCAGCGCACCTATATCGGGAACGTGGGGCACGTGCCCCCTGTCGTGAAAGGAGATGAGTCCATGATCTATCGCTCGCTGTTTCCCCGCGATTTCCTGTCGGAACTGGACCGGCTGCAGAACGAGCTGCGCCAGAGTGTCGATCTCTCGCCGAGCATCCGCGGCTTCAGCCGCGGCGGCTTCCCGGCGCTGAACATCGGCGCGACCGCGAAATCCATCGAAATCTACGCCTTCGCACCGGGCGTCGCGCCGGCCA
Source organism: Azonexus sp. (assembly GCA_036376995.1). Taxonomy (GTDB): domain Bacteria; phylum Pseudomonadota; class Gammaproteobacteria; order Burkholderiales; family Rhodocyclaceae; genus Azonexus. The sequence continues at coordinate 4,308 of DASUZG010000371.1, forward strand.
GCATCGATGTGCAGCTGGAAAAGGGCGTGCTGACCATTGCCGGCGAACGCGCCAGCGCGCTGCCGGCGGCCGAGACCCCGGCCACCGCGCATATCGATGAGCGCTTCAGCGGCCGCTTCCGCCGCGTCGTCACGCTGCCCGACGACATCGATGCCAATGCCGTCGATGCCCGCTACCGCGACGGCGTGCTGCACATCAGCATCCAGCGCCAGACGGCGACCCAGCCGCGGCGTATCGCCATTCAGTAAGGAGGTCCGTGATGAACAAGACGACTGCAGTCAGCAAGGAAACCCGGCCGGCCAGCGAGAGCGCCGCGCTGGTGCCGCCCGTCGACGTGATCGAGGACACCGGCGGCATCACGCTGTACGCCGACCTGCCTGGCGTGCCGAAGGAGCGCCTGAGCCTGCACATCGATGCCGACACCCTGACCATCGAGGGCGAACTGGGCCTGCCGCTGCCGGAAGGCATCGAGTCGACCCACGCCGAGGTCGGCCTGCCGCGCTACCGGCGCAGCTTCACGCTGTCGCGCGAGCTCGATGCCGACAAGGTCAGCGCCTCTTTCGACAATGGCGTGCTGTGCCTGCGCATTCCCAAGGCCGAGCATGCCCTGCCGCGCAAGATCGAGGTCGCGGTCGCCTGACGGCGGCGCGGCCGGCAAGGAGAAAGGCCATGAACCTGGAAAACATGAAGGAAAGCGTCGAGTCGCTGTGGCACTCGCTGACCGACGGCTGGCAGCATCTGCGCCACACCGCGGCCAGCGCCTTGACCCGGTTCCGGCCGGGCGCCGATTCGGCGATCCCGACGGCACGCGAAGTCGATGACCTGAGCTACCTGCCGACCCGCGGCTGGGCGATGCTCGGCGGCGACGTCTTCGAGGACGACCAGCGGCTGGTGGTGCGCCTGGAGGTGCCGGGCATGGCGAAGACGGATTTCGCCATCGAGGTCGCCGACGGCCGTCTGGTGGTCAGCGGCGAGAAGCGCTTCCAGCGCGAAAGCAGCGAAGGCCGCTGGCAGGTGGTGCAGTGCGCCTACGGCGCCTTCCGCCGGGAAATCCCGCTGAACGCCCGGGTCGCGCTCGACGAGGCGCGCGCCACCTACACCAACGGCGTGCTGCGCATCGAGCTGCGCAAGCTCGAACCGGGCCGGCCGCGCTCGCGCACGATCCCGGTCGAATAGCCGGGGCCGGCCCTGCGCCGATCGCTGCGGAACTTCTGCCGGTGCCGGCGATCATCAGGCTAACGAGTGCGCCGCGGGGGCGGCGCCCGGGACGGCCGGGCCGGCAAGGAGGCGACGATGACGAGCGAAGACAGGGCAGTGGGAACGCTGCTGGTGCTGGTGGCGACGCGCAAGGGCGCCTGGATCTTTCATGGCGATGCCGAGCGCAAGTGCTGGCGCATCGACGGCCCGCATTTTCTCGGCCATATCATCCATCACCTGGTGCTCGACCCGCGCGACGGCCGCACGCTGCTGGCGGCGGCCTCGACCGGCCACCTCGGGCCGACCCTGTTCCGCTCCACCGATTTCGGCCGCAACTGGCAGGAGGCCGCCCGGCCGCCGGCCTTCGGCCCGGCCGCCAACGGCCTGGAGGCGCGCGCCGTCGACCACACCTTCTGGCTGGCCCCGGGCCATGCCGGCGAGCCCGGCGTCTGGTACGCCGGCACCTCGCCGCAGGGGCTGTTCCGTTCCGGGGACGGCGGCGTCAGCTGGGCGCCGTTCTCCGGCATCAACGACGATGCGCAGTACCGGCAGTGGTTCGGCACGGTGCAGGACGGCACGCCGGACGGGCCCAAGCTGCATTCGATCATCGTCGATCCGCGCGATGCGCAGCATCTGTATTTCGCCATGTCCGGCGGCGGCGTCCATGAGTCGCTCGACGGCGGCCGCAGCTTCGCGCCGCTGGTCGAGGGCATGGAGGTGGTGGCCGGTTTCGATGCCGCCGACGTGACTTTCCACGACCCGCACTGCATGCGCCTGTGTCCGTCCAACCCGGACCGCCTGTACCAGCAGAACCACTGCGGCATCTACCGGCTCGACCGCCCGGGCCGGCGCTGGCAGCGGATCGGCCGCAACATGCCGGCCGAGATTGGCGACGTCGGTTTCCCGCTGGTCTTGCACCCGCGCGACGACAACACGCTGTGGGTGTTCCCGATGGACGGTTCGGACGTCTGGCCGCGCACCAGCCCGGGCGGCCAGCCGGCCGTCTATGGTTCGCGCGACGGCGGCGAGACCTGGCAGCGCCACGGCATTGGCCTGCCGGCCAGCCAGGCCTGGTGGACGGTCAAGCGCCAGGCCATGACCGGCGACCGCGAAGCCGGCGTCGGCCTCTATTTCGGCACCACCAGCGGCGAGTTGTGGCAGAGCCGCGACGAAGGCGGGCAGTGGGAATGCATGGCCAGCCACCTGCCGGAAATCTACGCGGTCGAAACGGCCTATCCGCAAGCCTAGGCTGCAGTCCCATGCGCGTGCTGATCCCGAGCGCCCTGCACTCCTATACCGGCGGCCCGTGGGTCGAGGCGACCGGCGGCACCGTCGCCGAGGTGCTGGCCGATCTCGAGCGGCAATTTCCCGGCATCCGCTTTCGCATGGTGGACGAGCAGCAACGCCTGCGCCGGCACATCCGCCTCTTCCTGCATGGCGACATGCTGTTCGACCTGGAGCACCCGCTGCCGGCCGACGGCGAGCTGTGCATCGTCCAGGCGCTGAGCGGCGGTTAGGCGCGGGTCAGCCCCAGTAGTGGCGGGCGGCATTGCTGCCGACCCGGGCACGCAGCGCGCTGGCGCCCGGTTCCTCGCCGGCCGCCTCGCTGTAGTCGGCAATGGCGCGTGCCCGCTGCAGCGCCGAGACCGGGCCGATGGTGTCGGCGAGCAGGGATTTCGGATTGTTCGGCGGGCGCGGCGTGTCGAAATCGCTGAGCCGGGTGGCGGCCATTACCGCCGCGTAGGCCGGGTCGAACAGATTGTCGAGGGCGCGCAGGCGCGGATCGCTCAACAGCGTCTGCAGCGCCTGGCTGGCGGCCGTGCTGCGCTGTTCGGCGGCGAGGGCGTCGGCAGCCAGGGCGCCGCTGGCGGCCGGCGTCACGGTGGCGGCGGTGGCCGGGGTGAAGAAGGCCGTGGTGTCGACCGGTGTCGCCTCGGCCGGCAGCGGCGTGGCCGGCGGCGCGGTGGTCGTCGGGGTGAGCGGCGTGGCAGTGGCCGCTGCCGGGACGGTGGCCAGGCCGGCGAACAGGGCGTCGTCGGCCGGCAGGGCGATTGCGCTGGCCAGTGTCTCGGTGAGCGGCGGCAGACCGGGTACGGCGGCATCCAGAGTTGCCGGCGGCCCGGCGGCAGGCCCCGGCGGGGTCAGGATCAACAGGTCGGCGGCGCTCGGAGCGGCCGGGGTCGCCGTGCCGAGCAGGGTGAGATCGGTGGCGGGCAGCGCTGTCGCACTGGCGGCCAGTTGCGTCTCGGCGGCTGTCGCGGCGGTGGCGAAAGCCTGCGTCGCGTTGGCCAGGACCGCCTGGGTGCTGGCCGGGGCGGCGGCGAGGGCGGCCTGCAGCTGCTCGCTGTCGAGCTGCAGCGCGAGGCCGCCGGTGGTCGTCGGAGTGGGCGTCAGGCCGATGCTTGGCAGGCT
>DASUZG010000372.1:0-8588 GCA_036376995.1 Azonexus sp.
CCGTCGGTGCCGCCGAAGGCCTTGGTCAGCTCGATGGCCTCGTTGATGATGACGCGGTAGGGCGTTTCCGGATGATTGACCAGTTCGAAGCTGCCCAGCATCAGCACGCAGGCTTCGACCGGCGACAGTTCGTCGAAGGGACGGTCGATGTGGGCGGCGATGCGGGCGGTCAGGGCTTCGCGCTGGCCGATCACGCCGCGCAGCGTGCCGACGAAGAACTCGCGGTCGGCCTTGGCGAAGTCTTCCATTTCCGGCGCGTAGGCTTCGATGGCGGCTTCGTCGGCACCGCCGACACGCCACTGGTAGAGGCCTTGCAGCACGAATTCGCGGGCCCGGCGGCGGGCCGAGCGGGGCGCGGCCGGGGCCGCTTCGAGATTGGAGTCGCTGGCGAAGTCGGTCATTGGCAGAGGGCTTTCTGGAGATTGGCCATTTCGACGGCGGCCTGGGCGCAGTCGGCGCCCTTCGGTTGCATGCGGACTTCCGCCTGCTCGTCGTTTTCGCAGGTCAGCACGCCATTGGCGACCGGCACGCCGGTGTCGAGCTGGACTTCCATGATGGCGCGGCAGGCGTCGTTGGACACCACCTCGAAGTGGTAGGTCTCGCCGCGGATCACCGCGCCGAGGGCGACCAGCGCATCGAAGCTGCCGCTTTGCGCCATGCTCTGCAGCACCAGCGGGATTTCCAGGGCGCCGGGGACGGTGGCGATGCTCATGTCGGCATCGGCGACGCCGAGGCGCTTCAGTTCTGCGATGCAGGACGAGAGCAGGCCCTCGCAGACGGGCAGGTTGAAGCGGGCCATGACGACGCCGATGCGCAGGCCGGCGCCGTTGAGGTTGCTGTCGTATTCGAAGACGTTTTCAAAGCGGGACATGGCTCAAAGCTCCGCGGGAGAGGTGACGAAACCGGTGACTTCGAGATCGAAGCCGGTCATGGAAGGCATTTTGCGCGGGCTGGAGAGGAGCCGCATCTTGGTTACGCCGACATCGCGCAGGATCTGGGCGCCGATGCCGTAGGTGCGCGGGTCCCATTTCTGCTGGGTGCGCGGCGAATCGGCGGGGCTCTGGCCGGTCAGGCGGGTCAGCAGCGCTTCGCCGTCTTCCGGGCGGTGCATCAGCACGATCACGCCGTGGCCGTTCCTGGCCAGCGCCGCCTGCGCCTCGTCGATCGAGAAGGACTGCGTCTTGCTCGACGGGTCGAGGAAGTCGAGCACCGACAGCGGTTCGTGCACGCGCACCAGCGTCTCGCCGCCGGCCGGAATCTGGCCGCGGACCAACGCCAGGTGGGTGGCGCCGCTGGCGCGGTCGACATAGGCGTGCAGCGTGAATTCGCCGTGCGCGGTCTGGATGGGCTTGCTGGTGACGCGCTCGACCAGGGTTTCCGACGCGGCGCGGTAGTGGATCAGGTCGGCGATGGTGCCGATCTTGATGCCGTGTTCCTTGGCGAACTCGATCAGTTCCGGCAGGCGGGCCATGGTGCCGTCGTCGTTCATGATCTCGCAGATCACCGACGATGGCTCGAGACCGGCCATGCCGGCCAGGTCGCAGCCGGCTTCGGTGTGGCCGGCGCGGACCAGCACGCCGCCTTCGCGGGCGGTGATCGGGAAGACGTGGCCGGGCTGGACGATGTCGTCGATCGTCGTGTTCTTGGCCACGGCGACCTGGATGGTGCGCGCCCGGTCGGCGGCCGAGATGCCGGTGGTGACGCCTTCGGCGGCCTCGATCGAGACGGTGAAGGCGGTGCCGTACTGGGTCTTGTTGTTGCGCGCCATCTGCGTCAGGCCGAGCTTCTTGCAGCGGGCTTCGGTCAGCGTCAGGCAGATCAGGCCGCGGCCGTACTTGGCCATGAAATTGATCGCTTCCGGCGTGATGTGCTCGGCGGCCATGACGAGGTCGCCCTCGTTTTCGCGGTCTTCTTCATCGACCAGGATGACCATGCGGCCGGCCTTGAGTTCGGCGACGATCTCGGCGGTGCTGGCGATGGCGGGATGGGGGGGCATGGGGGCTTCCGGGAACGGCAAAAGGGCTGCTATTTTCGCAGAAAGCGACGATCGGCGCCTGCTTTTGCTCGCTGGCGGCTCATGGCGGATAGGCCTCGATCTGGATGCGCAAGCGCACTTCGTCGCCGACGAAGGGGATGCCGTTGTTCAGCCCGAAGTCGCTGCGCCGCAGCGTGCCCTCGGCGTCGGCGCCACAGCCCTTCTGGCGGCGGACGAGGTTGAAGCCGCACTTGAAGCGGGTGATTTCCAGGCGTAGCGGGCGCATCGTGCCGAGCATGATCAGCGTGCCCTCGACGGCCTGCGGCCGCTCGCCGTCGAACAGCATGGCCTGGCTACGAAACAGGATGTCGGGAAAGTCGCGCACGTTGAACCACTGCTCGCCGCGCAGGATGTCGTCGCGCACTTCGAAGCCGGTGTCGAGCGAGGCGGCGGCGATGCGGATTTCGAGCGCCACCTGCTGCGCCGCCGGGTCGAAGTCGATGCTGCCGGAACTGCGGTTGAAGCGCCCGCGCAGCGTCGAGAAGCCGAGGTGGTCGATCTCGAAGCTGGCGTAGGTGTGCTCGGGATCGACGACATACTCCTCAGCCACAGCCGGCAAGGCGAGCAGGGCGAGGAGCAGGGGCAGGCAGCGCAGCGGCACGGCGCTCTCCGGTCAGGGGGGTGGCCGTCAGACCCGGCGCCGTCGCCGATGTTCCCGACGGCATACGGCGGGGCGCGGCGTTTCGCGGTAGCATCGCCCCCCATGCGCCACGCCCTCCTGTTCTCCGTCTTCATCATCGCCTCCTGCGGCCTGGCCTACGAACTGGTGGCCGGCGCCCTGTCGTCCTACCTGCTCGGCGATTCGGTGACCCAGTTTTCGACGGTGATCGGCACCTACCTGTTCGCCATGGGCGTCGGCTCGTGGCTGGCCAAGTACATCACCCGCGACCTGATCGGCCGCTTCATCCGCATCGAGCTGCTGGTCGGGCTGCTCGGCGGCTTCTCGGCGGTCGGCCTGTTCCTGGTATTCACCTGGCTGCCCGGGCCGTTCCGCCTGCTGCTGTATCTCACCGTGTTCGGCGTCGGCGTCCTGGTCGGCCTGGAAATTCCGCTGGTGATGCGCATCCTGAAGCGCGAGCTGGATTTCCGCGAACTGGTGTCGCAGGTGCTGACCTTCGATTATCTCGGCGCGCTGGCCGTGTCGATCCTGTTTCCGCTGCTGCTGGCTCCGCACCTGGGCATGGTCCGCACCGCGCTGCTGTTCGGCCTGCTCAACGTCGCCGTCGCGCTGTGGGCGCTGCACCTTTTCCGCGACCAGCTGCCGGCGCGGCGCTGGCTGGCCGCCCAGTGCTGGGCGGTCCTCGCCGTGCTGCTGGCCGGCTTTGCCGGCGCCGGGCAGCTGACGACGGCGGCCGAGGCTTCGGTCTATGCCGACGAAATCGTCTACGCCGAAAGCTCGCCTTACCAGCGCATCGTCGTCACCCGCTGGCGCGACGACCTGCGCCTGCACCTGAACGGCAACCTGCAGTTCTCCTCGCACGACGAATACCGCTACCACGAGGCGCTGGTGCATCCCGGCCTGGCCGGCCTGCCCGGGGCGCGGCGCGTGCTGGTGCTGGGCGGCGGCGACGGCCTGGCCGTGCGCGAGATCCTGAAGTACCCGCAGGTCGAGGCGGTGACGCTGGTCGATCTCGATCCGGCGATGACCCGGCTGTTTTCGACGGCACCGCCGCTGCTGGCGCTGAACGGCGGCGCGCTCAATTCGCCGAAGGTGACGGTGGTCAATGCCGATGCGCTGACGTGGCTCGAAGACAACCGCGACTTCTACGACTTCATCGTCGTCGATTTTCCCGATCCGGCCAATTTTTCGCTGGGCAAGCTTTATACCGCGGCCTTCTACCGGCTGCTGGAAAAGCGCCTGGCGCAGCGCGGGCGCCTGGTCGTCCAGTCCACCTCGCCGCTCTACGCCCGGCAGTCGTTCTGGTGCGTCGTCGCGACGCTCGAGGACGTCGGCCTGAAGACGGCGCCCTACCACGCGCTGGTGCCGTCCTTCGGTGAATGGGGCTTCATCATCGCCAGCCGCGAACCGTATGCGCCGCCGGCCGCCGCGCTGCCGCCGACGCGTTTCTTGACCGCCGCTGGCCTGGCCGCGCTGTTCGAATTTCCGGCCGACATGGCCCGCCTGCCGGCCGAAGTGAACCGGCTCAACAACCAGGTGCTGGTGCGTTACTTCGAGGCCGAGTGGCGGACGGTCACGCGCTGAGCGGCGGCTGCTGCGCGCGCAGGTAGGCGACGATCTCGTCGAAGGGCAGCGGCTTGCTGTACAGGTAGCCCTGCAGGTAGTCGCAGCCGAGGCGGGTCAGGAACTCGCTCTGCATCGGCGTCTCGACGCCTTCGGCGACCAGTTCGAGACCCAGGTTGTGGCCGAGCGCGATGATCGCGGCGCAGATCGAGGCGTCGTTGGCATCGGTCTCGATGTCGCTGACGAAGGAGCGGTCGAGCTTCAGGCGCTTGAGCGGCAGGTGCTTCAGGTAGGACAGCGAGGAGTGGCCGGTGCCGAAATCGTCGATCGCCAGCTTGATGCCCATCGCCGCCAGCTGGTCGAGGATGTTCAGCGTCATCTCCGGGTTCTGCATCGCCGTCGTCTCGGTAATCTCCAGCTCGATGGCGTCGGGTTCCAGCTCGTAGCAGGACAGCGCGCCGCGCACCAGCAGCAGCAGGTTCTCGTGCCGCAGCTGCTGGGCCGAGATGTTGATGGCGACGCGGATGCCGTGCAGGCCGAGCTGGCGCATCTGGTGGATCAGGCGGCAGCTTTCCCAGACCACCCAGTCGCCGAGCGGCTGGATCAGGCCGGTTTCCTCGGCGATCGAGATGAAGCGCAGCGGCGAGACCGCGCCGAATACCGGCGACGTCCAGCGCAGCAGCGCTTCGAGGCCGATCACCTGGCCGTTCTTGGCAGCGATCTGCGGCTGGAAGTGCAGCGCGAACTGGCAGGTCTCGGGCAGCCCGATGGCGGCGATCGCCTGGCGCAGCGCGTTTTCCATCTGCAGCCGCTCGCCGGCCGCCTCGTTCATCCGGCTGGCATAGAACTGGTGGTTGTTACGGCCGACGTTCTTGGCGTGATACATGGCCGAGTCGGCGTTGCGCAGCAGGATGCCGGGGTTGTTGCCGTCGTTCGGAAACAGGCTGATGCCGATCGACGGTGTGGTGTACAGCAGGTTGTCGTCGACCCGGTAGTTCTCGGACAGCGAGGTCTGGATCTTGTCGGCGACGCGGGCGGCGGTCTGCGGCCCCTCGATCTCCGGCAGCACGACGACGAACTCGTCGCCGCCGAGGCGGGCGACCAGGTCGCTGGCCCGCACCGATTCGCGCAGCCGGCCGGCGACCTGCTGCAGCAGCGTGTCGCCGACGTGGTGGCCGAGCGTGTCGTTGATGTTCTTGAAATTGTCGAGGTCGATCAGCATCAGCGCCAGCTGCCGCCCTTCCCGCTCGCAGACGCGCAGCGCGTGCGCCAGCTGCGACTCGAAGGCCAGCCGGTTGGGCAGGTGGGTCAGCGCGTCGTGGTAGGCGAGCTGCGCCAGGCGATCGGCCGCCTGCTTGCTGGCGCTGATGTCGGTGAAGTTGGCGACGTAGTTCTCGACCCGGCCGGCCTCGTCGCGGACCACCGAGATGCACAGCCATTTTGGATAGAGGCTGCCGTCCTTGCGCTTGTCCCAGATTTCGCCTTCCCAGAAGTCGAACTGCGAGATGGCTTCCCACATCGCCGCGTAGAACTCGGGGCCGGCATTGCCGGAGGACAGGATGCGCGGATTGTGGCCGAGCACTTCCGCGGCCTTGTAGCCGGTGAGCCGCGTAAACGCCGCATTGACGGCGATGATGCGGTTGTCGCGGTCGGATACCAGTACCGCCTCGTGGCTGTACTCGTAGGCACAACGCAGCACCGCCGGCGACAGGGTGACCTGTTGCCGCGGGGAGCTGTCCGGCGAATCGGCCGGGGCTGCGGGCTGCGCCATGAGTGGGTCGTCCTCCGAGAGTTGGGCTAGACGTTGAACAGGAAGTTCAGCACGTCGCCGTCCTTGACCACGTAGTCCTTGCCTTCGGCGCGCATCTTGCCCGCTTCCTTGGCCCCGGCTTCGCCCTTGCAGGCGACGAAGTCGTCGAAGGCGATGGTCTGGGCGCGGATGAAGCCGCGTTCGAAGTCGGTATGGATGACGCCGGCCGCCTGCGGCGCGGTGTCGCCGGCGTGGATGGTCCAGGCGCGGACTTCCTTGACCCCGGCCGTGAAGTAGGTCTGCAGGCCCAAGAGCTTGTAGCCGGCGCGGATCAGGCGGTCGAGGCCGGCTTCGTGCAGGCCCATCGATTCGAGGAACTCGACCTTGTCGGCCTCGTCGAGGTCGGCGATCTCGGCTTCGATCGAGGCGCACAACGCGACAACCTGCGAGCCTTCGGCGGCGGCGTGGGCTTCGACCTTGGCCAGCAGCGGGTTGTCGGTGAAGCCGTCGTCGGCGACGTTGGCGGCGTAGAGCACCGGCTTGGCGGTGATCAGGCAGAAGGGCTTCAAGCTCGCCCATTCTTCCTTCGACAGGTCGAGGGCGCGCACCGCCTTGCCCTGGTCGAGCTGGGCGAAGCACTTGTCGAGCACGGCGACCAGGATCTTGGCTTCCTTGTCGCCGGAATTGGCCGGGCGGCGGTAGCGGTTCAGCGCCTTCTCGACGGTGGCCATGTCGGCCAGCGCCAGTTCGGTGTCGATGACTTCGATGTCGCGCAGCGGATCGACGCTGCCGGAAACGTGCACCACGTTGTCGTCGGAGAAGCAGCGCACGACGTGGACGATGGCGTCGGTTTCGCGGATGTTGGCCAGGAACTGGTTGCCCAGGCCTTCGCCCTTGGAAGCACCGGCAACGAGGCCGGCGATGTCGACGAATTCGACGATGGCCGGCTGGATCTTCTGCGGCTTGACGATTTCGGACAGCTTGGCGAGGCGCGGGTCCGGCACCTCGACGATGCCGACGTTGGGCTCGATGGTGCAGAAGGGGTAGTTGGCCGCTTCGATGCCGGCCTTGGTCAGGGCGTTGAAGAGGGTGGATTTGCCGACGTTGGGCAGGCCGACGATGCCGCATTTCAAAGACATGGGTTTTCCTTAGACGGCTTTGCCGTGCAACTGTTGTTGGGCGCCGGCGAAATCGCCGCCGGCGAGTCTGGGCCAGGCCAGCAGGCTGCGGTCCAGCGCGTGTTCGATGTCCGGCAGTTCTTCCTTGCGCGGCTGGTGCAGCACGAAATCGACGACCTGCTGGGCGAGATTGAGCGTGCGCGGATGGCCGATACCCAGGCGCAGGCGCCAGAAATCCGGCGTGCCGAGCTTGGCCTGGATGTCCTTCAGGCCATTGTGGCCGCCATTGCCGCCGCCCTGCTTCAAGCGGATGCCGCCGGGCGGCAGGTCGAGTTCGTCGTGCACGACGAGGATCTCGGCCGGGGAAATCTTGTAGAAATTGGCCAGCGCCGCCACCGCCTGTCCGGAACGGTTCATGAAGGTGGTCGGCTGCAGCAGCCACAGTTCGCCGGCGCGCGCGGCGCGGCCGAAGAACTTGGCCTGCGGGGCGAGCGTCACCTTCAGGTTGGCGGCCAGGCGGTCGACGAACCAGAAACCGACGTTGTGCCGGGTGTTTTCGTATTCGGGGCCGGGGTTGCCGAGGCCGACGACGAGACGGGGAGGGATCATGGCCATAAGCGCGAAAAAGCCGCCGGCGGCAGATTGCCGGCGGCGGCCAATGCAGCGAGTCGCGCGAGCTTACTCGGCAGCGGCTTCGCCTTCGCCGGCTTCGGCCGCACCGCCCTTGCCGACGATGCCGACGACGACGGCGTCGGCGACGGCGTGGTGGCCGAGCTTGACACCCTTCGGCAGCTTCAGCTGGCCGAGGTGGATGCTCTCGCCGGCCTTCAGGGCGCCCAGGTCGACTTCGACGAATTCCGGCAGGTCCTTGGCCAGGCACTGCACGTCGACTTCGGTCATGACGTGGTTGACCAGGCCGCCGCCCAGCTTGACGCCCGGCGCGGTGTCTTCGTTGACGAAGTGCAGCGGCACCTTGACGTGCAGTTCATGGGTGGCGTCGACGCGCTGGAAGTCGATGTGCAGGACCAGCGGCTTGTAGGCGTGCGTCTGGAAGTCGCGCAGCAGGACTTGTTCCTTCTTGCCATCGATGACCAGGTTGATGATCGAAGAATGGAAGGCTTCCTTCTTCAGCTTCAGCAGCAGGTCGTTGTGGTTGGTTTCGATGACGACCGGGGCGGCTTCACCACCGTAGACGATGCCCGGCACGGTGCCGGCGCGACGCAGGCGGCGGCTCGCACCCGTTCCCTGCAACGTACGCGCATTGGCGATAACTTCGAATTGCATGTTGATACTCCAGAGTATTTCCCGAACCGCGACCAGTGCGGGAAGGTTTAAAAAAACTTAGTCGATGAACAGCGACGAGACGGAGTCGTCGTTGCTGATGCGGCGAATGGTTTCGGCCATGATCTCGGCGACCGACAGCTGGCGGATGCGCGGCGACGTGGCGGCATCGTCGCGCAGCGGGATGGTGTCGGTGACGACCAGGGCGTCGAGGTCGGAGGT
>DASUZG010000373.1:0-8464 GCA_036376995.1 Azonexus sp.
TGCAGAACGTCCCCGAAAACCGTGTATTCGCCTTCTTTGCGATCCTGGCCGGGCGAGTCGTACAGCACCAGCCAGCTGGGCGTCTGCACGGCGAGCCCGGGCGGTAGTTCGCACAGCGCTTCGGCCCGATTGCTGCCGTGCCCGTGCGGCAGGGCGAGCAGATCGGCCAGCGCCGGTTCGAAACGCACCGCTTCGCGGTTGGCCGCCAGCATCGACCGGGCATTCGGCCACTTGAACACCCGGATGTCGCCATCGAGCACCATCGTCGGCCCGGCCAGGATGGAGAGGTCGTCACCGGAAAAATGCAGGTCACGGATGCCGAGCCCTTCGAGTTGCAGGAAATGCTTGCGGAGCAGGCGGCCGCTGTCATCGAGGGGCGCCAGCCGCAGTTCGTCGCCCTTGGCTTCGAGCGCGATTTCCAGCAGCGCCGACCAGCCGCGCAACACCGGCCCGCGCAGACCGAGCAGCAGGCGCTGGCCGTCCACGGCCAAGCCCTCGATATCGAAGCCGTTGTCCTTGCCGGGAATGGCCAGGTAGGGCGCGAAATGGGGATCGTCGGCCAGGGCGTCGGTCAGCTGGTTGGATTTGGCACCCCCTGTCAGGCGCCGCGCCCGGCGGCCGTCTTGTGCCGCGCGGACCAGCACGGGTTCGCCATCGTCGCCGATGTCGACCGGCAGGCAGGCCAGCAGGCGGCGGTTGCCGTCGAGCGTCACCTTGGCCAGGCGCTTGGCGTTGTCGGCATCGTCCCGGCCGGGTTTCGCGTTCTTGCGCTTGAGCCCGTGCGAGCCCACCACCCAGAGATAACCGTCGGCCACGGCCATGCCTTCCAGATCGGCTTCCTCGTCTGCCGCGCCGGGCAGGTCGAGCAGGTCCGCCAGCGGAAAGCTGCGCCCCTCACCGAAGCGCAGCAGTTCGCCGGCGGACGGAGCGAGGCGGCGCAGGCGGTCGATGCCACAGGCCTCGTCGCCGACGACCCACAGGAAGTCACCGGAAAACGCCGCGCCGGACAGGTTGGCATGAACCAGCGCCTCCGGGGCAAATTCAAGGCGGACGGCATTCTTGGTGCGCTTGCTGGGCATGTCGGGCTCTCAGACGTGATTTTGGGCGGCAGGACAAATGCCATTTGACCAGCGTTCGACCCGTCTGCAAGGCGAAGTTTCATCTCCATCATTGTTGCGCCCATGCGCTGGCTGGCGCGCCGGAACGGCTGGCGGATGGATTGGCGGCGAGCGGCGCAAGGGGAATGCTCGGTAAGGATTGCACGGGCGCGGCAACAATTTCACGCGGCGTGCCGTCGGTTCCCGGCGGCAGAGCGCGGCATGGCGATTGCTCTGGCCTACGGGTGCCGGGCGCTGGGCTCCGGTTCGGACAACGGAGGAACAGACCATGGATAGATCCCCTTCCCGGCGCCACAGTGGCGCCTTCTGGCTGGCCGCCACGCTGGCGGCCACGGCGTTGTGGACGCGGCAGCGGGGCCGGCAGGCCGAGCGGCGCTTTCCGCCGCAGGGCCGGTTCATCGAGGTCGATGGCGTGCGCCTGCATTATCTCGACCAGGGCGCCGGGCCGGCGGTGCTGCTGGTGCATGGGAATGGCTCGCGGGCGGAGGATTTCGCCGGTTGCGGCTTGATCGACGCCTTGCGGTCGCGTTATCGCGTCGTCGCCATCGACCGGCCGGGCTTTGGCTACAGCGAGCGGCCCCGCGACCGCCTGTGGACACCCAAGACCCAGGCCCGACTCCTCGCACAAGCCTGCCAGGCGCTGGACATCGACAATCCGGTGGTGCTCGGCCATTCGTTCGGGACCGAAGTGGCTCTGGCCCTGGCCCTTCATACCACCCTACCGGTGCGCGGTCTGTTGCTGGCCTCGGGCTATTACTTTCCAACCTTCCGCCCGGATGCCCTGCTGTTCTCGCCCCCGGCGATCCCGCTGCTTGGCGACGTGCTGCGCTACACCCTGTCGCCGCTGCTCGGGAAATTGCTGGCGCCGCACCTGAAGCGGAAAGCCTTTTCGCCGAAGCCGACGAATTCCGACTTTTCCGCCGCCGTGCCGACACCGCTGATGCTGCGGCCCTGGCAGCTCAAGGCTAGTGCCGAGGACAGCGCCTTCATGGTGCCGGGCGCCCGCGAGCTATCGCGCTTCTACCGGGAGATCGCCATCCCGGTGGAAATCTTCGCCGGAAGCGGCGACAAGATCGTCAGGCCGGAAGAACAGTCGGCCCGGCTGCATGCCATGATCCCGCACAGCCGCCTGCATCTGATGCCGGATGACGGCCACATGCTGCATTACGGTCATCGCGAGGCACTGGTGGCTGCCATCGACCGCCTGGCAGCCGGCCGGAACCAGGAAAAGGTCCCCGAACCGGCACCGGGCACGGCCGAGCACAGCGATATCCACCACGCGTGACCGTCAGACCCCCTGCTCCAGTTCCACCAACCGTGCCTTCAACTCCTTCTCTTCCTGGCGCCGCTGGGTGACGTCGCGGGCCACGGCAACCGAGCCGATGGCCGTGCCGCTGGCGTCGACGACGAGCGCGAAACTCATCTCGACGTAGATGCTGCGGCCGTCGGCGGTCAGCGCCCGGGTCACGGTCGGGCGGCCGTGCAGCCGGGTGGCGCCCGTTTCCATGGCGCGGTCGAAGGCCGACCAGTGGGCGGCGCGCAGGTTGTCCGGAATGATCAGGTCGAGGCTCTGGCCGAGCGCCTGCGCCGCAGGATGGCCGAACAGCGCTTCGGCGGCGGCATTCCATCGGCGGATGGCGCCCTGCCGGTCGGAATAGATCAGGGCATCGGCCATCTGGTCGATGATCAGACGGTCGCTATCGGGTGCTTGCAGGTCACTCATGGGAACCTCCGCTGGTCGGCAGGGAATCGTCCTCCCGGGACAGGATGCGCCAGGCGTACATCAGGCTGGCCTCGCTGAATTCGCGGCCGCTGCCCAGATCGCGCCACCACCTCGCCGCCTCGCCCGGCCGCGGCGGCAGACAACGCCAGCATCGGCGTTCGCCGCTGCACAGTTCAACGAGGTAATTGACGTTCGCCCGGGGCCTGATCACCTGAACCTCACACCGCTTCGGCAAGCGCGACGTCAAATGGTTTCGCCCTGACGCAGGGCCGGCATGACAGGATCGATCTCGGCACCGCGCACCCGGCGCGGTCCCGAACTGACGGCCGCGTAGGCGGCCAGTTCGGTGCTGCTCAGCGGCCCGACCAGCGACGGCAGGTCGGCGAAGCGCAGGTTCTGCTGCAGCAGGTGAAGGATGCAGGTGTGGCGCAAGGCGGCCGGCGACACCGCGGCCGCATCCTCCAGCCCGGCGTCGAGCGCGGCGCAGGTCAGCCGGGCGGCGAGCCCGGACGACAGCTCAGCCCCCTCGCCGAACAAGGCCCGGGCGGGATCGGCGCCGGCATGCCGGGCCAGGGCCTGCGCCAGCCAGCCGGGCAGCTGCAGCGAGCGCGCCGACGGGCCGGGCACGTTCAGCCGGCTGGTCGCCGGATCGATGTCGCCGCTGCGCAGCGCGGCGAGTTCATCCGGCGTCACGCCGAGCAGCAGGACGGCGCACAGCAGGCGCAGCTCGCCATCGGCCGCCGCCAGCAGCGCGCCGACCTCGTCCTGGTCCAGGGCGCGGGGCGGCGCCGGGCCGCCGGCCAGTTGCGGCACCGCCGCCTGCGCCAGGCGCTCGGGCGCGACCGGCATATCCACGGTCAGGGTCGGGCGCAGCCACGGTTGCGGCACGACGACCGTGGTCGCGGCGGCAGCCGGCGAACGGTTGAACAATTCGACGAACCACATCGCCAGCAGGCCAAGCAGGAAGGCGCCGGCGACATTGAGCAGGCCATCGCGCAGGTAGTCCGGGCGCCAGGCCTTGTCCGGCACGTTGGCCGCCTCGATCAGCGTCAGGCCGGGCAAGCGCGTGCTTTCGGTCGCCTCCAGCTTGGCCAGGCGTTCGGCGGCGTTGCGGCGGGCGCCTTCGAGGCGGATCAGGTCGTCCTCCATGGCCTTGGCTTCCTGGAAATTGCCGGCGAACACCTGGGCGGCGCGCCGCTGCCCGTCGATCTGGCTGCGCAGCCGGTCGGCGGCGGCACGGGCGCTGGCCGCCTCTTCCTCGGCGCCGGCCAGCGCCGCCTGCTGGCTGGCGGCGCGGCTGGCCGTCAGCTGCTGTTCCAGTTCGGCCAGGCGGGCGCGCAAGGCGCGGGCAGTCGGGTCCATGGCCATGAAGTCGGCGGTATATACCCGCTCCATGTCGCGCAGCTGCTCGCGGGTCGCCGAGATGCGCTGCTCGATGGCGGCCAGCGTCGGGTTGTCCTTGGCCAGCACCGGGCTGCGCCCGGACGCCGCGGAGTCGCGCAGGGTGCGCTGGCGGGCCTCGGCCTTGGCGACCTCCTCGTTGGCCTTGGTCAGCGACTCGGACAGCCCCTTGATCCGGGCCAGCGCTTCGTTTTCGCTGCGTTCCGAGGAAATCACCCCGCTCGTTTCGCGGAAGGCGGCCAGCTGGCCGCGCTTTTCGCCGATGCTCAGGCCGAGCCGCCCGACCTCGTCGCGCAGCTTGGCCAGCGCCTCCTGCGACTGGCTGCCGTGGCTGGCCAGCGAGCGCTCGTGATAGGTCTCGATCAGCGTATTGACGACTTTCGCCACCAGTTGCGGCGAGGCGCCGATGGCCTGCAGTTCGACGACGTCGGTGCCGGGGATCGGCGTGGCGGCGACCGCGCCCTGCAGCGCGGCGATGGAATCGATGCCGGACCGGGCGAGGTCGTGGCCCTCCTGGCGCAGGCGGAGCAGCACCGCTTCCAGCAGCGGGCGGCTGGTCAGGATCTGGGCCTGGGTGAGCAGGTCGATCGGTTGCGCGGCGGCAATTTCGGCACTGGCGCCGGCCAGGGTCGTCACCGTTTGCGAGGCCACCGTGCCGGCGGCGATCTGCACCCGCGCATTGGCCCGGTACTCGGGCGTGCGCAGCAGGTTCCAGGCGAGGCCCGGCAGCAGGGTCAGCACGAAGACGATCAGGAACACGCGCAGGCGGCGCCGGTTGGTGCGGCCGACGCTGGCGGCCGCGTCGGCGGGCGGCGCGAAATCGGCGGGTTCATGCAGCAGCGGGATCTTGAACATGGAATTGCACCTTTCAGCAAGGTCGGTCAATCGGGCAACACCCCGGCAAAATCTCCCGCCCCCTGACAAGCAGGGCGCGTCTGATGATTCTAGTCGCTCGGCGGCCCGCTTTCACGGAGCCGGCGACGACCCGCCATGCTCGGCGCCGGCGGTCGCCCTGGCAATCCCCGCTCTCCGGTAGCGGCTCAGGCCGCCAGCGCCTTGACGATGCGCTTGGCGCCCCGGTCCTCCGGATGCGGCAGGATCGAGAAGCCGAAGCCCTCCATCAGGCGCAGCATCCGGGCGTTGGACGACAGCACGTCGCCGACCATGGTCCGGTAGCCGGCCTGGCGCGCGCAGTCGATCAGCGCCGCCATCAGGCGGCGGCCGAGGCCGCATTGCTGCCAGTCGTCGGCCACCGCCAGCGCGAACTCGACCGCCTCGCCGTCCGGCGACAGCGCGTAGCGGGCGCTGCCGACCAGGCGCTCCTTGCCGTCCTCGTTGATCACCGCCAGCAGCGCCATCTCGCGGCTGTAGTCGATCTGCGTGAAGCGGGCAAGCAGGGTCGGCGGCAGTTCGCGGATCGAATCCATGAAGCGGAAGAAGCGTGACTCGTCCGACATGGCGGCGACGAAGGCCTGTTCGAGCGGCGCGTCTTCCGGGCGCACCGGGCGGACGACCACCGTGCTGCCGTCGATCTGCCAGTGCTGGATCAGCTGCGCCGGGTAGGGGCAGATGGCCAGGTGGGCAAAGTCGCCGCGTTCGGCGCCGCCGGCGTGATCGATGACGATGCGCGCATCGGCGGCGATGGCGCCGTGTTCGTCGACGATCAGCGGGTTGATCTCCAGCTCGCGCACCCACGGCAGTTCGCAGACCAGGTCGGAAATGGCAACCAGCACCTTTTCCAGCTGCGTGCGTTCAAGCGCCGGGACGGCTTCGCCGTGGCCCAGCGCCTGGCCGATGCGCGTCGATTCGATGAGGTCGCGGGCGAGATAGGCGTTGAGCGGCGGCAGGGCCAGCGCCCGGTCGCTGAACAGCGCATTGTCGGTGCCGCCGGCGCCGAAGCTGATGACCGGGCCGAAGACCGGGTCGCGAAAAGTGCGGATCATGATTTCGCGGGCCTGGCTGCAGGCCAGGTGCGGCTCGATCGAGACCCCCTCCAGGCGCGCCTCGGGATGGCGCTGGCGGACCGCGGCGACGATGTCCTGGTAGGCGCTGAGCACCGATTCGGTACTGGCGATGTTCAGGCGCACACCGCCGGCGCCGGATTTCTGCGCCAGGTCCGGCGAATCGATCTTCATGGCCACCGGAAAGCCGAGCTGCTGGGCGATGAACATCGCCTCGGTCGGGCTGCGCGCGACCACCGTCTGCGACACGGCGATGCCGTAGGCGCTGAGCACGGCCTTGGCTTCCATCACCGACAGCGCGCTGCGCCGCTCGGCGAGCAGCGCCTCGACCAGCAGGCGCGGGTTGCCGGCACGCGGCAGCGCGCTCTTGCCGGCCGGCCCCGGGGTCTGCACCAGCAGCTTCTGGTTGCGGTAGTACTTGGCGATGTTGTGGAACAGCTCGATCGCCGTATCCGGCGTCGGAAACACCGGCAGGCGGGCGGCTTCGAGCCGCTGCCGGGCCTCCGCCACCTGGCCGCCGCCCATCCAGCAGCAGCAGATGGCCGGCGTCGTCTTGCCGGCCGCCTCGGCAATGGCCTCGGCCACCGCCAGCGGTTCGGCCATCGCGTGCGGCGCCATCAGCACCAGCGTGCTGTGCACGTTGGGGTCGCCGGCGACGGCCAGCAGCGCGTCGCGGTAGCGCTCGGGCGTGGCGTCGCCGCCGATGTCGATCATGCCGCCGTGGGCCCAGCCGCGCGGCAGCAGGCGGTCGAGCTTTTCGACGGTATCGCTGGCCAGGCGGGCCAGCGGGATGCCGAGGTCGCCGGCACGGTCGGCGGCCATCACGCCGGGGCCGGCGCCGTTGGTCAGGATCGCCAGCTGCCGGCCGCGCGGCCGGAAGCCGGTGGACAGCGCCTTGGCGGCATGGAACAGCTGGTCGACATTGGAGACGCGGACGACGCCGGCGCGGCGGATGGCGGCGTCGAACACCGCATCGGCGCCGTCGGCCGCATGCCGGCCACCCTTGAGCAGGATCACCGGCTTGACCCGCGCCGCCGAGCGCAGCGCGCTCATGAACTGGCGGGCGTTGCGGATCTGCTCGACGTAGATCAGGATATGCCGGGTCTGGTCGTCGTAGATCAGGTAGTCGAGGACTTCGCCGAAATCGACGTCGGCACTGCGCCCGAGCGAGATCAGGGAGGAAAAGCCGAGGTTGTTGCCGGCTGCCCAGTCGAGCACCGCCGAGCACATCGCGCCCGATTGCGAAACCAGCGCGAGTTCGCCGGGCTGCGCCGGAATGCGGGTGTAGGCGGCGTTCAGCCGCTGCTCCGGGCGCATGATGCCGATGCAGTTGGGGCCGAGGATGCGCACGCCGCCGGTGCGGGCGATTTCGCGCACCTTGCGTTCGAGCAGGGCGCCGCTGCTGCCGGTCTCGCCGAAGCCGGTGGCGACGATGATGGCGTTGCGCACGCCGGCGCGGCCGCACTGTTCCATGATCTCGGGAATGCTGCGGGCCGGCGTGGCGATGATGGCCAGGTCGACACGGCCGCCGACCTCCTCGACCGACGGCCGGCAGGGCTGGCCGAGCACCGTCGCGTGGCGCGGATTGACCGCGTACACCTTGCCCCGGTAGCCGCCGGCCAGCAGGTTGCCGAGGATCACCGCGCCGACCGACTGCGGGCGCTCGGACGCGCCGATTACGGCGATCGAGCGCGGGGCGAACAGGGAATGCAGATAGTGCTGGGTACGCATGGCGGCCTGCCTGATGTGTTACATAAATTTATATTAACACTGATAACTTGTATCGCTTATACCGGCAACACGCCCGCCGCAAGCGCTGCCGAGGGGTCGCCGCAATGCCCGATTTTCACTGCTGCCCGGGGCGGTGGCAGCGGTAGTCAAACCCGTTTTTGTTATATAGAATCGATTGCTCCATTCGTAATACAAAATCAAACGGAGGAGACAAATCCATGAATCACACGATCAAGAAGCTTGTTGCCGGCGCGGCCCTGGTTCTCGGGACGGTCGGCGCCCACGCCGCCGACCCGATCAAGATCGGCTCGGTGCTCTCCGTCACCGGCCCGGCCGCCTTTCTTGGCGACCCCGAGCTGAAGACGCTGCAACTGTACGTCGAGGATCTCAACAAGAAGGGCGGCGTGCTCGGCCGGCCGCTGCAACTCGTCCATTACGACGACGGCAGCGATGCCGGCAAGGCCAACGGCTTCACCAAGCGCCTGATCGACGACGACAAGGTGGACATCCTGGTCGGCGGCACCACCACC
>DASUZG010000374.1:0-11770 GCA_036376995.1 Azonexus sp.
AACCAGCACGCCATCCAATTTTGTCGATGTGACCTTCATCAAAACACCCACTCCTTGAGAAGTCCGACCAGATACTGGCCGTAGGGATTTTTCAGCATCGGCTGGGCGAGACGCTCCAGTTGAAAGGCATCGACCCAGCCCTTGCGGTAGGCGATCTCTTCCGGACAGGCGACCTTCAGACCCTGGCGTTTCTCTATGGTGGCGATGAACTGGCTGGCATCGAGGAGGCTATCGTGGGTGCCGGTATCGAGCCAGGCGTGGCCGCGTCCCATGACCTGTACATTCAACTGCCTGCGTTCCAGGTAGATGCGGTTGACGTCGGTAATCTCCAGTTCCCCACGCGCCGATGGCTTGAGATTGCGGGCGATATCGACAACCTGGTTGTCGTAGAAATAGAGACCGGTGACTGCGTAGTTGGATTTCGGCTTTTGCGGCTTTTCTTCCAGGCTAACTGCCTGGCCAGCGGCATCGAACTCGACGACGCCGTAACGTTCGGGATCATGCACGTGATAGGCGAAGACGGTGGCGCCGGATTTCTGCTGCCCGGCAACAGCCAGATCGTGGGCGAACTCGTGGCCGTAGAAGATGTTGTCGCCTAAAACCAGCGCGCTATCACCACCACTTACAAAATCGGCACCGATGATGAAGGCCTGGGCCAAGCCATCCGGGCTTGGCTGCACCGCGTATTGCAGGTTGAGGCCCCACTGGCTGCCGTCGCCGAGCAATTGCTCGAAGCGTGGCGTGTCCTGCGGCGTCGAAATGATCAGAACATCGCGAATGCCGGCCAGCATCAGCGTGGTCAGCGGGTAGTAGATCATCGGCTTGTCGTAGATCGGCAGCAGCTGCTTGGAAACCGACAGTGTGGCCGGGAACAGGCGGGTACCGGAGCCGCCGGCAAGGATGATGCCCTTACGTGAAGTCATTGCTGCGCTCCGTACTGTTTGCCTACCCATTCGCGGTAGGCACCGCTGGTCACGTTGCCGACCCAGGCCTGGTTGTCGAGATACCAGCGCACCGTCTTGCGGATGCCGGTTTCGAAAGTTTCGGCCGGTTTCCAGCCGAGTTCGCGTTCGATCTTGCCGGCGTCGATGGCGTAGCGCCGGTCATGCCCCGGACGATCGGTGACATAGGTGATCTGCGCGCGGTACGGCTGGCCGTCGGCACGCGGACGCAGCTCGTCGAGGATGGCGCACAGCGTATGCACGACTTCCAGATTCGGCTTCTCGTTCCAGCCACCGACGTTGTAGGTTTCACCCAGGCGGCCGGCTTCCAGCACACGGCGGATGGCACTGCAGTGGTCGGTGACATACAGCCAGTCGCGGATCTGCTGGCCGTCGCCGTAGATCGGCAGCGGCTTGCCGGCCAGCGCATTGTGGATAACCAGCGGGATCAGCTTTTCCGGAAAATGGTAAGGGCCGTAGTTGTTCGAACAGTTGGTGGTCAGCACCGGCAGCCCGTAGGTGTGGTGGTAGGCGCGCACCAGGTGGTCGCTCGCCGCCTTGCTCGCCGAATACGGGCTGTTCGGCTCGTAGCGGTTGGTTTCGCTGAACGGCGGATCGTCGTGGCCGAGCGAGCCATACACCTCGTCGGTGGAAACGTGCAGGAAGCGGAAGGCGGCCTTATCTGCCGCGTCGAGCCCGCCCCAGTAGGCCCGCGTTGCTTCGAGCAGGCGGAAGGTACCGACGATGTTGGTCTGGACGAAGTCTTCCGGGCCGTGAATGCTGCGGTCGACATGCGATTCGGCGGCGAAATTGACGATGGCCCGCGGCCGGTGCTGCGCCAGCAATGCAGCCACGAGCTCGAAGTCGCCGATATCGCCGCGCACGAAGACATGGCGCGCATCGCCCTGCAGGCTGGCAAGATTTTCCAGGTTGCCGGCGTAGGTCAGCGCATCGAGATTGACGACCGGCTCACCGGTCGCAGCCAGCCAGTCGAGAACGAAATTGCTGCCGATGAAGCCGGCGCCGCCAGTAACGAGGATCATGCGGATCGCTGCCTAGTCGAAAAGCGTAATTTTATCGCAGCCCGGAGTCATTCTTCGCGAATGCGCAAAAAACTGGCGAAGCGCGGCAGGCCGCCGGCCGTCAGTTCGCGGTAGCGGTAAGTCACCGTGGCGCCGAGCGGCGGCGGGTCACGGCGCTGACGGTCGGTCAACCCCGTGCCCAGGTTGAACTCGCGGCCGTCCGCGCGACGCACGCGCAGCGCCCCCAGCTGGCCGATGTACCTGCCCCGGCCCGGCTGATGGGCGACGACCACGGCTTCGGCGTCCAGCCACGGTTTGAGCTTGAGCAGCGTATCGCTGCGGCCGGTTTCGTAGGGGGCATCGGCGCGATGCAGCATCAAGCCCTCACCGCCCGCCTTCAGCACGCTCGCCAGCCGGGCCTGCAGGCTTGCCTGGTCGCTGACCGGTTCCTGTTGCACCGCCACCAGCCATGGCACGCCGAGCTGAACAACAAGACTTCCGATCCGCTCGGCGCGCTCCCGGAAACTGCCCTCGCCACCCGGCAGTTCGAAAATCATGTAGCGCACCTGGCGCCATTCAGCATCCACCGGCTGTTCGCGACGCACGATGCCGGACAGGCGTTCGAAGCGGCCGCGTCCGAGCCACAGTTCGCCGTCCAGCGCCAGTTTCGGTAGGCCGTCAACGAACCAGCCCGGGGCGTTGATCGGCTGGCCGCTGCGAAACCGCAACTGTTCGCCATCCCAGAGCGCCCGCACACCGTCGTACTTCTCGCTGACCAGATACTGCGTGACATCGATGCCGTCGCGATAGACGTTGGCCAGCAGGATTTCGGGCGGGCCGGCCCGCAGCGGCAATACCGACAGCGCCAACGCCAGTCCGAGGAGCAGCGTGCGCAGCCGGCGCATGGTTCAGCTTTCGCCGGCCCAGTTGCGCCGCGCCTGGCGCGCGATGCCGAAAATTTCCTCAAGCCGCTCGCCGTCGTCGGCGGCCAGCGCCGTGCGCAGTTCGTCAAGCTGGGCGCGGTAGCTGTCCAGCTCACCGAGCAGCGCCGCCCGGTTGGCAAGGCAGATATCGCGCCACATTTCCGGATGGCTGGCAGCGATGCGAGTGAAATCACGGAAGCCGGAAGCGGCGAAGGTGAAGAACAGGTCGGCATCCTGGCGCACCGCCAGGTCATGCACCAACGCATAGGACAACAGATGCGGCAGGTGGCTGACGGCGGCGAAGACGCGGTCGTGCTGCTCCGGCGTCAGTTCGTAGATGTCGGCGCCGCACAACGCCCAGGCCCGTTTGACGCGGTCGAGACGCTCGTCGTTGTTTTCCGGCAGCGGCGTGACCACCACCTTCTTGCCCTGATACAGATCCCAGCGCGCCGCCGACGGACCGCTGTTCTCGGCGCCGGCGATCGGGTGTGCCGGCACGAACTTGCCGATGTGCCCCTTGAACGCAGTGCGGGCCGCGGCGACGACGTCGCCCTTGGTCGAACCGCCGTCGGTGACGATGGTGTTCGGCCCGAGATACGGCGCGATACGCGCGAAGATTTCCGGCATCTGCGCCACCGGCGTGGCCACCAGCACGATGTCGGCATCGGCGATCTCGTGCGCCGGGTTGATCCCGGCCCGGTCGATGACGCCGAGTTGCTGGGCGACGCGCAAGGTCGACGGTGTGCGGCCGAAACCGACGACCTCCTCGACCGCCCCGGCTTCCTTCAAGGCCAAGGCGAAGGAGCCACCGATCAGGCCGGTGCCGAAAACGACGATCTTGCCGAACTCGGGCAGGCCGGCGTCCATTTACAGCGCCTTCGCCAGGGCCTCGAGGAAGCGGGCGTTTTCCGCTTCGGTGCCGATGGTCACGCGCAGCCACTCCGGCAGCCCGTAGCCGCCGATCGGGCGGACGATGACGCCCTGGCGCAGCAGCTTCTGATTGACCGCCGCGCCGTCGCCGACGCGGAAGGTGACGAAATTGCCGTGCGGCTTGATGTACTCAAGCCCCTTGCCTTCCAGGCCGGCGATGATCTGCGCCATGCCGCGTCGGTTCAACTCGTAGCTTGCGCTGATGAACTCGTGATCGTCGATGGCTGCGACAGCAGCTGCCAGCGCGAGGTTGTTTACGTTGAACGGCTGGCGGACGCGATTCATCAAGTCGGCAATTTCGGCCGAAGCCAGGGCATAGCCAACACGCAGGCCAGCCAGGCCGAAGATCTTGGAGAAGGTCCGGCAGACGACCAGATTGGGAAAGTCGGCGGTCCAGCCGGCGACATCGACCCGGTCGGCCGGCGGCAGGTACTCGTTGTAGGCCTCGTCGAGGACCACGACCACGTCCGGCGGCACCGTTTCCAGGAAGGCGCGAACTTCCGGATAGGGCAGGAAGTTGCCGGTCGGGTTGTTCGGATTGGCGATCCAGACGATGCGCGTATCCGGCCGGATGGCGGCGCGCATGGCGGCAAGATCGTGGCCGTAGTTTTTGGCCCGCGTGGCGATCAGTTCGGCGCCGGTCGACAGCGTAGCCAGCGGGTAAACCGCGAAGGCATGCTGGGCGAACACTGCCGAGCGGCCAGGCGCCAGGAAGACGCGGGCGATCAGGTCGAGGACATCGTTCGAGCCGTTGCCGAGCACCACCTGCCCGGCGGCAACGCCGCAACGCTCGGCGACCTTGGCGATCAGCTCGAACTGGTCCGGGTAGCGCTCGATGCCGGCGATGGCCGCCTCGACCGCCTGCTTGGCCTTCGGGCTCATGCCCAGCGGGTTCTCGTTGGAGGCGAGCTTGACGATGCTGTCGACCGGCAGGCCCATTTCACGGGCCAGTTCGGTGATCGGCTTGCCCGGCTGGTAGGGCGAAATGGCGCGCACGTAGGACAGCGCTTGCTCGACAAGACTCATGGGTGTTCCTTAGTAGACGGCGACCGGGTAGGACCCGAGAATTTTCAGATAGGCGGCGCGGGCAGCCAGTTCGTCGACGGCACGCTTGACCGCCGGCTCGTCGCGGTGGCCATCGACATCGACGTAGAAGACGTATTCCCACAGTGCATTGCGCGCCGGACGGGATTCGAGGCGCGACATCGAGACGCCGGCATGGGCGAAGGGCAGCAGCAGTTCGTGCAAGGCGCCGGTGCGGTTGGGCGCCGACATGATCAGCGAGGTCTTGTCGCGCCCCGATGGGCCGGCGTCATGACGGCCGAGCACGAGGAAACGGGTGGTGTTGTTCGGCTCGTCCTCAATGTTCTCGGCCAGCTTCGGCAAGTCGTAACGGGCCGCCGCCGCTTCGCCGGCAATCGCCGCTGCGCCCGCCTCGTTGGCCGCCAGTTGCGCCGCCTGGGCGTTGCTGCCGACCGAGATGCGCTGGGCATCTGGCAGCATGCGGTTCAACCACTCATGGCACTGGGCCAGCGACTGGGCGTGCGAATAGACGCGCTTGATGACGCCGAGCTCGGTCTCGCGGGAAAGCAGATTCTGGTGAATGCGCAGCACGACTTCGCCGCAGATCTTCAGCGGCGTGCCGAGCAGCAAATCCATGGTGCGGCCGACGGCGCCCTCGGTCGAATTCTCGACCGGCACCACGGCGTAATGGGCGTGGCCCGATTCGACTTCGCGGAAGACGTCGTCGATCGAAGTCTGCGGCAGCAGCCGGGCGGCATGGCCGAAATGCTTGGTCGCCGCCGATTCGGAAAAGGTGCCGAGCGGGCCGAGAAAGGCGATGCCGAGCGGCTGCTCGAGCGACAGGCAGGCCGACATCACTTCGCGGAAGAAGAAAGTGATGTTCTCGCCCGGCAGCGGGCCGGGATTGGCGTCCTGCAAGCGGCGCAGCACCTGGGCTTCACGCTCCGGACGGTAGATGTGCCCGGCCTCGCCGTGTTCGGCCTTGATCTCGCCGACCTTCTGCGCGCAGCGGGCGCGCTCGTTCAAGAGCTTCAGCAGTTCGCCGTCGATGCGGTCGATGTCGGCGCGCACGCCGGAGAGTGCTTTCTGCAGATCGTCGCTCATCGGTGCCTACCCGTTGCGTTTGGCGAAATCGTTCATGA
The DNA here is from genome assembly GCA_036376995.1 of Azonexus sp. GTDB lineage: Bacteria > Pseudomonadota > Gammaproteobacteria > Burkholderiales > Rhodocyclaceae > Azonexus. The sequence goes on from DASUZG010000374.1 coordinate 5,982, forward strand.
ACTCGACCAGGACCCGCACCGCCGCGGGGGAAACGGCGTTGTAGATCGAGGCGCGCATGCCGCCGACCGACTTGTGCCCCTTCAGACCGAGCAACCCGGCGGCCTTGGCTTCGTCGAGGAACGCCGCGTCGAGCTGCGGGTCGGCCAGCGTGAACGGCACGTTCATCCGCGACCGGCAGTCGGTATCGACCGGGTTGGTGTAGAAGCCGCCGGAGCCGTCGATGCAGCCATACAGCGCCTCGGCCTTGGCGGCGTTGATGGCGGCCATGCCGGCCAGCCCGCCCTGGCGCTTTAACCACTGGAAGACGAGGCCGGCAAAGTAGATGCCGAAAGTCGGCGGCGTGTTCAGCATCGAGCCGTTCTCGGCCATCACCGCGTAGTCCATCACCGTCGGGACAGTCAGCGGCGCCATGCCGAGCAGGTCGCGGTGAATGATGACCAGCGTCACGCCGGACGGACCGATGTTCTTCTGCGCGCCGGCGTAGATCATGCCGAATTTCTCGACATTGACCGGGCGCGACAGGATGTGCGAGGACATGTCTGCGACCAGCGGCACGCCGGTGTCGGCGATGCGCTCGGCGGGAATCTCGACGCCGTGGATGGTCTCGTTGGTGCAGACGTGCAGGTAGGCGGCGAACGGATCGAGCTTGATCTCGTCGGCCACCGGCAGGCGGGTGAAGCCGCTTTCCTCGGTGTTCGCCGCACAGCGCACGTTACCAATGCGCTGGGCTTCCTTGAAGGCCTTCTTCGACCACGAACCGGTCACGATGTAGTCGGCCGAGCGACCGGCCAGCAGATTCATCGGAATCTGCGCGAACTGCTGCGTCGCACCGCCCTGCAGGAAGAGCACCTTGTACTGCTCGGGAATGCCCAGCAGCTCGCGCAGGTCGGCTTCGGCCTGGGCGAGGATGGACATGAACTCCTTGCCGCGGTGGCTCATCTCCATCACGCTGCAGCCGGCGCCATGCCAATCGAGCAATTCTTCCTGCGCCTGCCGGAGGACCTCCTCGGGCAGTGCGGCCGGGCCGGCGCTGAAATTCGATACGCGCGTCATCAGGCCTCCCCGTTTTCGTTATCGGCCGCTTCGCCGGCGGCTGCCTCGCCCGCGGGTTCGGCCACGACTTCCGTTTCGCTCTCGGCATCGGCCTCGGCGACCGACTCGGCAACCTTTTCCAGACCGGCCAGCTTCTCGCCGGCATCAAGCGCGATCAGCGTGACGCCCTGCGTCGCCCGGCCCATGCCGCGGATTTCCGAAACGCGGGTGCGGATCAGCACGCCGCCGGTGGTGATCAGCATCACCTCGTCGTTGTCGTCGACCAGCTTGGCGCCGATGACGACGCCGTTGCGCTCGGAATCGGCGATGGCCTTGACGCCCTGCGTGCCGCGGCCGGAGTGGCGGAAGTCGGCGAGCACGGTGCGCTTGCCGAAGCCGTTCTCGGTGGCGACCAGCACGGTCTGCTGGTCGGATTCGGCGACCAGCAGCGAAATGACGGTCTGCCCTTCCTGCAGCTTCATGCCGCGCACGCCACGGGCGCCACGCCCCATCGGGCGGACATCTTCCTCGTCGAACCAGACGGCCTTGCCGGCATCCGACACCAACACGATGTCGCTCTGGCCGGTGGTCAGTTCGACGCCGATCAGGTAGTCGTCATCGAACAGGTCGACGGCGATGATGCCGGCCTTGCGCGGGTTGGAGAAGTCGGACAGCGGCGTCTTCTTGACCGTACCGTCGCGGGTGGCCATGAAGATGAACTTGTCGTCGGCGAATTCCTTGACCGGCAGCACGGCGTTGATGCGTTCGCCCTCTTCCAGCGGGAAGAGATTGACGATCGGCTTGCCGCGGCTGGCGCGGCTGCCCTGCGGCGCTTCGTAGACCTTCAACCAGTAGCAGCGGCCGCGGTTCGAGAAGCACAGGATGTAATCGTGGGTATTGGCGACGAACAGGTGGTCGACGAAATCCTCGTCCTTGATCGCCGCCGCCTGCTTGCCGCGCCCGCCACGCTTCTGCGCGCGGTAGTCGGCCAACGGCTGGGCCTTGATGTAGCCACCGTGCGACAGTGTGACGACCATGTCGGTCGGCGTGATCAGGTCCTCGATACCGAGTTCCTGCGTGTGCAGCACGATTTCCGACTTGCGCTCGTCGCCGAACTGCTCGCGGATCGCCTTCAGCTCGTCGACGATGATCTGGGTAATGCGCTCCGGCTTGGCCAGGATGTCGAGCAGGTCGACGATCTTGTCCATGACTTCCTTGTATTCGCCAACGATCTTGTCCTGTTCGAGGCCGGTCAGGCGCTGCAGGCGCAGCTCCAGAATGGCCTGGGCCTGGGCATCGGACAGACGGTAGCCCTGCGCCGAGAGACCGAATTCCGGCGCCAGCCCGTCCGGGCGGGACGCATCAGAGGCGGCGCGCTGCAGCATCTCCTCGACCACCGGGCTGCGCCACTGGCGGGACATCAGGCCGATCTTGGCATCGGCCGGGGTCGGCGCCGCCTTGATCAGGGCGATGATTTCATCGACGTTGGACAGCGCGACGGCCAGACCTTCGAGGATGTGGCCGCGCTCGCGCGCCTTGCGCAGTTCGAACACGGTACGCCGCGTCACCACTTCGCGGCGGTGCGACAGGAAGCATTCCAGCGCCTGCTTCAGGTTCAACAGGCGCGGCTGGCCGTCGACCAGCGCCACCATGTTCATGCCGAAGGTGTCCTGCAACTGCGTCTGCTTGTACAGGTTGTTCAGGACGACCTCGCCGACCTCGCCGCGCTTCAGTTCGATGACGATGCGCATGCCCGACTTGTCGGATTCGTCGCGAATGTCGGAGATGCCCTCGATCCGCTTCTCGTTGACCAGTTCGGCGATCTTCTCGATCAGGCTCTTCTTGTTCACCTGATAGGGAATCTCGTCGACGATCAGCGCCTGCCGGTCGCCCTTGCCGATGTCCTCGAAATGCGTGCGCGCGCGCATGACGACGCGGCCGCGGCCGGTCTTGTAGCCTTCGCGCACGCCCATCACGCCGTAGATCAGGCCGGCGGTCGGGAAGTCCGGCGCCGGGATGATGTCGATCAGGTCGTCGATGGTGATGGCCGGGTTTTCCAGCAGCGCCAGGCAGCCGGCGACGACTTCGTTGAGGTTGTGCGGCGGAATGTTGGTCGCCATGCCGACCGCGATGCCGGCCGAACCGTTGATCAGCAGGTTCGGGATGCGCGTCGGCAGCACCGAGGGCTCCAGTTCCTTGCCGTCGTAGTTCGGCTCGAAATCAACCGTTTCCTTGTCGATGTCGGCGGTCAGGTCGGAGGCGATGCGGTCGAGGCGGCACTCGGTGTAACGCATGGCCGCCGCGTTGTCGCCGTCGATGGAGCCGAAGTTGCCCTGGCCGTCGACCAGCGTGTAGCGCAGCGAGAAATCCTGCGCCATGCGAACCAGCGTGTCGTAGATGGCCGAGTCGCCGTGCGGGTGGTACTTACCCATGACCTCGCCGACGACGCGGGCACACTTGACGAAGGGCCGGTTCCAGACGTTGTTCGTCTCGTGCATGGCGTACAGCACGCGGCGATGCACCGGCTTCAGGCCGTCGCGCGCATCCGGCAGCGCCCGGCCGACGATGACGCTCATCGCGTAATCGAGATAGGAGCGACGCATCTCGTCTTCGAGGCTGATCGGCAGTGTTTCTTCGGCGAATTGATCCATGTCTCACAATCGCACCGCGGGCGCGGCGCCTTATTGGTTGAATTGAGCGTAATTTGTTATTTTAACACGCCCCTCCCAACGGACAGACGCCGTTTCATGACACACAAACCCGAGACGATCGACCTGCTGGTCGAGGCCCGCTGGATCGCCCAGGTCGAGCCCGATACCGTGCTCGAAAACCACGCGCTGGCCGTGCACGCTGGCCGCATCGTGGCCATCCTGCCGAGCAGCGAAGCCCGCCAGCGCTATCGGCCCGGCCAGCGGGTGACGCTCGAGCAGCACATCCTGATTCCCGGCCTGGTCAACCTGCACACGCACGCCGCCATGACCCTGATGCGGGGCCTGGCCGACGACCTGCCGCTGATGGAATGGCTGCAGCAGCACATCTGGCCGACCGAGGCCGCCCATGTCTCGCCGCAGTTCGTGCTCGACGGCACCCGCCTCGCCTGCGCCGAAATGCTGCGCGGCGGCATCACCTGCTTCAACGACATGTATTTTTATCCGGAAGCCGCCGCCACGGCTGCCAGCGAATTCGGCATGCGCGCGGCGCTCGGCATCACCACGCTGGAATTCCCCACGCCATACGCCAGCGATGCCGACGACTACCTGAACAAGGGCCTGGCCGCCCGCGAGCAGTGGCGCGACCATCCGCTGATCTCGTTCTGCCTGGCGCCGCACGCGCCGTACACGGTATCCGACGCCACCTTCGAGCGCATCCTGGTGCTGTCTGAACAACTCGGCCTGCCGGTGCACTGCCATGTGCATGAGACGCACCACGAGGTCGACGAAGCCACCCGCCGCGACGGCCACGCCCCGCTCGCCCGCCTGCACCGCCTCGGCCTGCTCGGCCCCGGCTTCATCGGCGTCCACGGCGTGCATCTCGCGGACGCGGACATCGAGCTGCTAGCCGCCACCGGCAGCCATATTGCCCACTGCCCGACCTCGAACCTGAAACTAGCCAGTGGCATCGCCCCCGTTGCGCAGCTGCTGCGCCGCGGCGTCAACATCGGCCTCGGCACCGACGGCGCTGCCAGCAACAACCGCCTCGACCTGTTCGGTGAAATGCGCCTGGCCGCGCTCCTGGCCAAGGGCACCAGCGGCGACGCTGCCGTCTTGCCGGCCCGGCAGGCGCTGCGCATGGCGACGCTGAACGGCGCCACGGCCCTCGGTCTCGGCCAGCAAACCGGCTCCCTGACGCCGGGCAAGGCCGCCGACCTGTGCGCCATCCATCTGGGCAGCCTGGAAACCCGCCCCTGCTTCGATCCGGTGTCGCATTTGGCCCATGTCGCCGGCCGCGAGGCGGTAACCCATGTGTGGATTGCCGGAAAGTGTTGCGTAGACAACAAAATCTTGACTGGATACCCGGCAAATCACTTGGATTCGGCCATTACGCTATGGCAGAATACCTTGGAAGTCCGTCGGAATATTTGACACTTTCCATCCGAGACGGACCAAAGTTTGCAAATTTTCTTCAACGAGGGAAAACAATGATCAAAAATTTCGCCAAGAAGTCTCTGCTGGTGGCCCTGCTGGCCGGTGTCGGTTTCGCTGCCACGGCCCAGGAACGCGTTTATGTCATCGACCAGCGCGACGTCGTCGCCAAGAGCGGTGCCGGCCTGTGCTGGCGCACCGGCTACTGGACCCCGGCCGCTGCCGCCGCCGACAAGGCCGGCTGCGAGTGCGACAAGGACCTGCTGCCGAAGGAAGTCTGCGAGCCGAAGGTCGCTCCCGCCGCCGCCGCCCCGGCCACCGGCCCGAAGCCGACCGGCGAGAAGGTCACCGTCGCCGCCGACGCCCTGTTCGCCTTCAACAAGGCCGTGCTGCGTCCGGAAGGCAAGGCCAAGCTCGACGAGCTGGTCGCCAAGGCTGCCGCCATCAAGCTCGAAGTGATCCTGGCCGTCGGCCACACCGACCGCATCGGTGGCGACGCCTACAACCAGAAGCTGTCCGAGAAGCGCGCTGCCGCGGTCAAGGAATACCTGGTCGCCAAGGGCATCGAAGCCAACCGCGTCTACACCGAAGGCAAGGGCGAGAAGCAGCCGGTCACCGGCGACAAGTGCAAGGGCACGGCCAAGACCAAGGCCCTGATCGACTGCCTGCAGCCG
>DASUZG010000375.1:0-3304 GCA_036376995.1 Azonexus sp.
AGGCGCTCGGTTTCCTGCCTGCATAGGCGAGGCGGCGCTGCTCGATCCCGACCGCTTCCATCAGGTTCTCGGTCCGCGGGGCCACGAAGAACCAGGCGCCCATGTTCCTGGGCTCCTCCTGGCACCACACGTAGCGCGCCGTGGCGGGATACCTCCGCAGCTCGCCCTCGAGCGCCTGCTCGGGGAAGGGTGCGATCTCCTCCAGCCGGATCAGCGCCACCTTGCCGTCGAGCCACTTGTCCTCGCGGCCCTGCAGGAGGTCGTAATAGACCTTGCCCGAGCACAGGACGACGCGTTGGATCTGCTCGTCGGGTGCGAGCGCAAGCGTCGAGCCGGGATTGCTTTGCGCATCGTCCCACAGCACGCGATGGAACGACGAACCGGGGCCGAACTCGGAAAGCTTCGACACCGCGCGCTTGTGGCGCAGCAGCGATTTCGGGGTCATCACGATCAGCGGCTTGCGCTGGTTGCGCACGGCCTGACGACGCAGCATGTGGAAGACCTGGGCGGCCGTGGTCGGCACGCAGACTTCCATGTTCATTTCGGCACACAGCTGCATGAAGCGCTCCGGACGGGCCGAGGAGTGCTCCGGACCCTGACCTTCGTAACCGTGCGGCAGCAGCATGACCAGACCGCAGGCGCGGCCCCACTTGGCTTCGCCGGAAGCGATGAACTGGTCGATGACGACCTGGGCGCCGTTGGCGAAGTCGCCGAACTGGCCTTCCCAGACCACCAGCTCGTACGGGTTGGCCGAAGCGTAGCCATAATCGAAGGCGAGCACGGCCTCTTCGGAGAGCACGGAGTCGTAGCACTGGAAGCCGGCCTGCTTTTCCTGCAGGTTCTTCAGCGGATGATAGGTACCGATATCCCAGCTCGTCCGATTCTGGTCGTGGAAAGCGGCGTGGCGGTGGAAGAAGGTGCCGCGACCGACGTCTTCACCGGAAATGCGGACACCGTAGCCCGACACCAGCAGCGAGGCGTAGGCCAGGTTCTCGGCCATGCCCCAGTCGACCGGCAGCTTGCCCTCGCCCATGGCGGCGCGGTCCTCGGCGATCTTCTTGACGCGGGAATGCAGCGAGAAGCCTTCCGGGAAAGTCGTCAGGCGCTGCGACAGGCGCTTGAGTTCTTCAGCCGGAACACGGGTGTCGCAGGTCTCGATGTAGTTCTTCGTCAGGAACGGCGTCCAGTCGATGGTCATCGGGTGCTTGTAGCCGGCCAGCACCGGGTTGTACAGCAGCTCGCCCTTGTCCAGATGCTCGCGGTATTCCTTAATCATCTGCTCCGGACCTTCAGCCGGCAGCGTGCCTTCGGCGATCAGCTTGTCGCCGTACAGCTTGCGGGTACCCGGATGCTTGCTGATGATCTTGTACATCAGCGGCTGGGTGACCATCGGCTCGTCCTGCTCGTTGTGGCCGAGCTTGCGGAAGCAGATGATGTCGACCACGACGCACTTCTGGAAGGTCTGGCGATACTCGACGGCCAGCTGGGTGACCAGGGCCACCGCCTCGGGATCATCGCCGTTCACGTGGAAGATCGGGGCATCGATCATCTTGAAGATGTCGGTGCAGTAGTGGCCGGAGCGGTAGTCGCGCGGGTCGCTGGTGGTGAAGCCGACCTGGTTGTTAACCACGATGTGCAGCGTGCCACCGACACCGTAGCCGCGGGTCTGCGCGAAGTTCAGCATTTCCTGGTTGACGCCCTGGCCGGCCACGGCGGCGTCGCCGTGGATCAGGATCGGCATGACCTTGTTCTTGCTGCCCTCGCCGCGGCGAACCTGGCGGGCATAGACGGAACCCTCGACCACCGGGTTGACGATTTCGAGGTGCGACGGGTTGAAAGCCAGCGTCAGGTGGCAGGCGCCGCCCGGGGTGCTGACGTCGGACGAGAAGCCCATGTGGTACTTGACGTCGCCGGCGGAGAGATCGCTCTTCTTCTTGCCTTCGAATTCGGCGAACAGCATCGACGGAGCCTTGCCCAGCGTGTTGACCAGCACGTTCAGCCGGCCGCGGTGGGCCATGCCGACGACCACTTCGTCAACGCCCTGCGAGCCACCGGCGCGGATCGCCTCATCCATCGCCACGATCAGCGATTCGCCACCTTCGAGCGAGAAACGCTTCTGGCCGACGTATTTGGTGTGCAGATAGCGCTCCAGCGTCTCGGCCGCGGTCAGACGCTCGAGAATGCGTTTCTTCTGCTCGGCGGAATAGCTCGGGCGCGAACGGATGCTTTCCAGCCGCTCCTGCAGCCAGCGCTTCTCGTTGTAGTCCATCATGTACATGTACTCGACACCGATGGTGCCGCAGTACGTCTGCTTCAGGGTTTCCATGATGTCGCCGAGCTTGGCGCTTTCCGGCAGGCCCTTCAGCGAACCAACGCTGAAGGTCTGGTTCATGTCGGCATCGGTGAAGCCGTAGAAGGACGGCTCCAGCTCGTCGATCTTCGGCCGCGGCAGGCGCTTCAGCGGATCGAGATCGGCCCAGCGGGTGCCGAGCGAACGGTAGGCGGCAACCAGCTGGCCGACAGCGGACTGCTTCTTGTGTTCGGCGGACGACGTGGTGGCGGCAGGACGGAAGCCACCGTCCTTGGCCAGCTCGGCAAAGGCAGCAATGACAGGGGCATGAGCCACGTCACGGGCAACAAAGCCCGGCATCTGGGCCAGGCGGTCGAAATAGTCACGCCACTCGGGCGGTACGGCGGTCGGATTGTCGAGATAGTTCTCGTAGAGTTCTTCGACGAACGGCGCGTTGCCGCCGAAGTACAGAGTGCTGTCGAACAGCTGATTCATCGTGGTCATTGGCATCCCCTTGAGGGTATTGTCTTTCTCTGGTGGTACGTAGCGGGAGCGCGCGTTGGCCCCGCCGGTAAAAAAAGGGCGACCAGCCGGCCGCCCTGTTTTCGCTTGTCAGCCGCGTTGGGCGAGCGGGACCACGTCGCGCTTGGCTGCGCCGATGTAGAGCTGGCGCGGACGACCGATCTTGTATTCCGGATCGGTGATCATTTCCTCCCACTGCGTCATCCAGCCGACCGTACGGGCCAGCGCGAAGATGCAGGTGAACATTTCGGTCGGGATGCCGATGGCCTTCTGGACGATGCCGGAGTAGAAGTCGACGTTCGGGTACAACTTCTTCTCGACAAAGTACGGATCTTCCAAGGCGATCTTTTCCAGTTCCATGGCCAGCTTGAACAGGCGGTCGTTCTGCAGGCCCAGTTCGTTGAGCACATCGCCGCAGACCTTGCGCATCAGCTTGGCGCGCGGATCGAAGTTCTTGTAGACGCGGTGACCGAAGCCCATCAGCTTGAAGGA
>DASUZG010000376.1:0-4844 GCA_036376995.1 Azonexus sp.
CCGTGAAGTGCCCGCAAACAGGCAAGTGGAGAGATGCGATGCTTAGAAGAAGCCGAGCTTCTGTTCGGCGTAGCTGACCAGCAGGTTCTTGGTCTGCTGGTAGTGGTCGAGCATGACCTTGTGGGTCTCGCGCCCGATGCCAGATTCCTTGTAGCCGCCGAACGCCGCGTGCGCGGGGTAGGCGTGGTAGCAGTTGGTCCAGACGCGGCCGGCCTGGATGGCGCGGCCCATGCGGTAGGCGACGTTGCCGTTGCGGCTCCAGACGCCGGCGCCGAGGCCGTACAGCGTGTCGTTGGCGATGGCCAGCGCTTCGGCTTCGTCCTTGAAGGTGGTCACGGCGAGCACCGGCCCGAAGATTTCCTCCTGGAAGATGCGCATCTTGTTGTGGCCCTTGAACAGCGTCGGCTGGATGTAATAGCCGCCTTCGATGTCGCCGCCGAACTGGGCGCGCTCGCCGCCGATCAGCACCTGGGCGCCTTCGTCCTTGCCGAGCTGCAGGTAGGACTGGATCTTGGTCATCTGTTCCTGCGAGCACTGGGCGCCCATCATCGTCTCGGTGTCGAGCGGCGAACCCTGCTTGATGGCGGCGACGCGCTTCAGCGCCTTTTCCATGAACTTCTCGTAGATCGATTCCTGGATCAGGGCGCGCGACGGGCAGGTGCACACTTCGCCCTGGTTGAAGGCGAACAGCACCAGGCCTTCGATGGCCTTGTCGAGGAAGCCGTCGTCCTTGTCCATCACGTCGGCGAAGAAGATGTTGGGCGACTTGCCGCCCAGTTCAAGGGTGGCCGGGATCAGGTTGTTGGCGGCGGCCTGGGCGATCACGCGGCCGGTCGAGGTCGAGCCGGTGAAGGCGATCTTGGCGATGCGCTTGGAGGTGGCGAGCGGCATGCCGGCTTCGCGGCCGAAACCGTTGACGATGTTGAGCACGCCCGGCGGCAGCAGGTCGGCGATCAGTTCCATCAGGATCAGGATCGAGATCGGGGTCGATTCGGCGGGCTTCAGCACCACGCAGTTGCCGGCGCCGATGGCGGGAGCCAGCTTCCAGGCAGCCATCAGGATCGGGAAGTTCCACGGGATGATCTGGCCGACGACGCCCAGCGGCTCGTGGATGTGGTAGGCCATGGTGTTCTCGTCGATTTCCGAGATGCCGCCTTCCTGGGCGCGCAGGCAGCCGGCAAAGTAGCGGAAGTGGTCGACGGCCAGCGGGATGTCGGCGTTCAGCGTCTCGCGGATCGGCTTGCCGTTATCGACGGTCTCGGCGTAGGCCAGCAGTTCGAGGTTGGCTTCGAGGCGGTCGGCGATCTTCAGCAGGATGTTGGAACGGGTCGTGGCATCGGCCTTGCCCCACTTCGGGAAGGCGGCGTGGGCGGCGTCCAGCGCCAGTTCGATATCCTCGGCGGTGGAACGGGCAGCCATCGTGTAGGGCTTGCCGTTGATCGGCGTGACGACGCTGAAGTATTCGCCCTTGACCGGGGCGACCCACTGGCCGTTGATGAAGTTGTCGTACTTGGCCTTGTAGGCGATCTTGGCGCCGGCGGTGCCGGGAGCAGCGTAGAGCATGGTTGTCTCCTGTGTTGTCAGTTTGGGTTGCGGGCCCAGGGCCGGTCGCCGGCGGTGACGGTCGGTCAGCCCTGCCCGGAATATTTCGCACGCGCCGTGCCAGCGCCGGCGAATGCCGGCGGGATTGGACGGAAAACGCGTGAATTCAGGCGCTTGGCGCCATTTTGTCGGGCCGTCGGGCAGGTCCCGCCTGCCCCGGGGGTGCTGCATGAAGCAGCAGCTGTTCAAGATTGGAGCAGCGCGCCCCGGCTGCTGCCAGGTCATGACGAAGTAGTGGAATTCCCCGATTGGCCACGGCGCCGAAACTGGTTTAGGATCAGCGACAAACACCAACAAAACAAAGGCGTACCCGTGTCATCGACAAGCCACCGCCTGCTCGGCGCGCTGCTGATTCCGTTGTTGCTGTCCGCCTCCCCGGCAGCCCTGGCCGATCGCCTGCAGGCCATCGCCTCGGCACGCCTGTTGCGCGTCTGCATCTGGCCGGACTACCACGGCATTTCCTTCCGCAATCCGAAGACCGGCGAGCTGAGCGGCATCGACATCGACAATGCGCGCGAACTCGGGCGCGAGCTGAAAGTGACGGTGGAATTCGTCGACAGTTCCTTCGCCACGCTGGCCGACGATCTCGCCACCGACCGTTGCGACATCGCCATGTTCGCCATCGGCCGCACGCCGGCGCGCAGCGAGAAGCTGCGCTTCACGGCGCCCTACCTGGCCAGCGACATCTATGCCGTGACCAGCCGCGCCAACCGCCGCATCCAGGCCTGGGCCGACATCGACCGGCCGGGCACGGTCGTCGTCGTCGCCCGCGGCACGCTGCACGAGACGGTGATGCGCGAGGAATTGAAGGCCGCCGAACTGCACATCGTCGACACGCCGCACGCCCGCGAGCAGGAAGTGCAGGCCGGCCGGGCCGACGTCTTCATGACCGACTATCCCTATACCCGCCGCCTGCTCGGCAGCAGCGACTGGGCCCGCCTGGTGACGCCGCCGGCGGCCTTCCACGTGACGCCCTACGCCTGGGCGATGGCTCCCGGCGACGATGCCTTTCACGCCCGGGTCGAGGACTTCCTCGCCCGCCTGAAAAGCGACGGCCGGCTGCGGGCCAACGCCCGCCGCCACGGCCTCGAGCCGATCGTCGCACGCTGAGCCGGAACGTCATGCAGATCCCGGTCCTCAACCGTCGCGCCACCTTCGTCGCCGTCCTTGCGCTGCTGGTCGTCGCCTGGCTGTCGGCTCTGTTGTTCACCGGCTGGCGCCTGCGCGAGGATGCGCTGGGTAACGCCTTCGTCGGCGCCAACACGCATGCCCGCAATTTCGAGGAACACCTGACGCAGACCCTGCAGGTCATCGACCTGACCGCGGCCAGTATCGATCCCGGCGGCGAGGAGATCGATCCGCAGGAACTCAGCCGGCGGCTGACGGTGGCCCTGCGCCCGGCGGCCTTCCTGCGCTCGATCTCGCTGCTCGACGCCGGCGGCCGGGTGGTGGCCAGTTCCAATGCGGCCAACGTCGGCCTGCTGGTCGAACTGGCCGACTTCTTCCCGCTGGCGCCGGCCGAAAGCACGCAGCTGCGCATCGGCGAGCCGTGGGCCGGGCGCGATCTGGCCGACGGCCGGGCCGGCAGCCCGGGCCATCCGCTGGCGCCGGACGCCACCGCCTATGTCCCGGTCATGCGCCGCATCATCGGCGGCGAGCAGCCGTTGTGGGTGGTCGGCACGCTCAATCCGGACTACTTCATCAACCACTTCCTGCAATTGCTGCCGCCCGGCCAGGGGCACGTCCAGGTGCTGCGCTATGACGACCGCCTGCTGTTCTCCTCGGCCGCCGACGAGGCGCCGGGCGCCAGCGGGCGCGCCGGGCTGGTGGGCGAACGCCTGAAGCAGCAGGATTTCGGCCAGCTGGCACAGGAACTGCCCGACGGCCAGGCGGTGATGACCGCCTACCGCGGTTCCAGCCAGTTCCCGGTGCTGGTCGCCGTGCACCTCGACCGGCAGTACGCGCTGGCCGGCTGGCGCACCGACATCCAGCGGCTGTCGGCGGTGGTGCTGCCGATCCTGGCGGCGCTGACCATGGCCGGCGGCCTGCTGTGGCGCCGCCAGCGGCGCTACGCCCGGCAGCAGGCGGAGATGGAGCACCAGCGGCGGCTGGCCGCCAGCGTCTTCGCTGCCAGCACCAATGCGGTGATCCTGACCACGCCGGCCGGCGACATCATTTCGACCAACCCCGCCTTCGAGCGCATCACCGGCTACGGCAGCGCCGAAGTGCTCGGCCGCAACCCGCGCCTGCTCTCGTCGGGCATGCAGGACCGCCAGTACTACCGCGAGATGTGGGATACGCTGATCCTGACCGGCCACTGGCAGGGCGAAATCATCAACCGGCGCAAGGACGGCGAGCTGTACACCTCGCTGCTGACGATCAACGCGGTGCGCGACGAGGCCGGCCAGCTGACCCACTACGTCAGCGTCGCCACCGACATCACCGAGCGCAAGCGCTACGAGACCGAGCTGCTGGCCGCCAAGGAGCGGGCCGAAGCGGCGGTGCTGGCCAAGACCACCTTCCTGGCGACGATGAGCCACGAACTGCGGACGCCGATGAATGGCGTGCTGGGCATGACCGAACTGCTGCTGCGCTCTCAACTGGACGAGCGGCAGCGGCGCCAGCTGGGCATCGTCAAGGGCTCGGCCGAAGCCCTGTTGAGCCTGCTGAACGAAATCCTCGACTACTCGCGGATCGAGGCCCAGGGCGTGATGGTCGAAATGTCGCCGTTCGATCCGGCGGCGCTGGTGCACGACATCGTCGGCCTGTTCGCGCCGCACGCCGAGGCCAAGGCCCTGCAACTGACCGAGCACTTGGCGCCGGGCCTGCCGCAGCAACTGCTGGGCGACGCCATCCATCTGCGCCAGATCCTGACCAACCTGGTGGCCAACGCCGTCAAGTTCACCCGCAGCGGCCGGATCATCGTCAAGGCCTGGACCGAGCCCGCCGACGCCGGCCGCCTGGCCTTCTGCCTGGCCGTCAGCGATACCGGCATCGGCATTCCGGCGGACAAGCTCGAACTGATCTTCCAAGCCTTCACCCAGGCCGACGGCTCGCATTCGCGTAGCTACGGCGGCACCGGCCTGGGCCTCGCCATCTGCCGCCGGCTGGCGGCGGCGATGCAGGGCACGCTCGGGGTCGTCAGCGCGCCGGGGCAGGGCAGCTGCTTCACGCTCAAGGTGCCGCTGCTGTCCGGCGAGGCCTTGTCCGACGGCGGCGACGCTCCGCTGCCGGCGGTCGAG
>DASUZG010000377.1:0-4759 GCA_036376995.1 Azonexus sp.
CACCGGCATCGGCCTGCTGGCGACGCAGGAGCCGGAACAACTGACGGCCGGCCTGGTGCTCGAGCGCTGTCGTTTCCGCCTGCCCGAGGAAGCGCAGGACCTGCTGCTGGCGGCGCGCATCCAGCACATCACCGCCTTCGAGCCGCGCCCGGGGCTGCGCCAGTGGCGCATCGGCGTGCATTTCCTGAATCCGTCGGGCGCCATCGAGAACCGCCTGCAGCGCTACATCGCCCGCCTCGAGCGCGAGCGCAACGAACGCAGCTGATCCGGCGCCGGCTCAGCCGGCGCGGCAGCGCGGGCAGATCGCGGCGATTTCCACTTCCGGGTTGTCGAGCTGGTGGCCGGCCGCGGCCAGGCTGCGGCACAGTGCCTGCATCACCGACTTGTCCTGCAGCTCGGTGATCGAGCTGCATTTCGGGCAGAACAGGAACAGGCTGGGCGTCACGTGGTCTTCCTGGGTGCAGGCGACAAAGGTGGCGTTGCGCTCGATCTTGTGCGCCAGGTGGTGCTCGGTCAGGAAATCCAGCGCGCGATAGACGGTCGGCGGTGTCGCCCCCGGTTGCTCGGCCTTGATCAGCGCCAGCAGGTCGTAGGCTTTCAGCCCTTTCTCGTGTTCCAGCAGCAATTGCAGCACGCGCTGGCGGATCGGCGTGAAGGCGAGGCCGCGCGCGGCGCAGGCGGCGCTGGCACGTTCGAGCACGGCGGCGGGGGAGGCGTTTGGCGGCATGGATGTAATGTTATAACATCGCGCTTCCCTTTTGTCGTGCCGCCGACCATGAAAATCTCCGTCGCCCTGGCGCTGGCCCTGCTCGCCGCGCCCGCCGTCGCCCAGCATCACCACGCTCACCACCACGGCGCCGGCCAGCTCGGCATCGTCGTCGAGGGCGAGCGGCTGACGCTGCAGCTGGCGTTGGCCCAGGCCGACCTGGTCGGCTTCGAGCGCGCGGCCAGGACGCCCCGCGAACAGCTGGCGGCGCAGGCGGTGCTGGCAAAGCTCGGCCAGCCGGCGCGCCTGTTCGTCCCGGCCGCCGCCGCCCAGTGCCAGCTCGTCGAGCAGGCGACCGAGGCGCCGCTGTTGCAAGGCGGCCAGGCGGCCGACGGACACGGCGACATCGCGGCGCGCTACGTCTATCGCTGCGCCAGGCCGGCGGCGCTCAACGAAGTGAAGGTGGGCGTCAGCGGCGAGTTCGCCCGCGTGCGTACGCTGGCGGTCAGCTTCGCCGGCCCGCAGGGGCAGAAGGCCGGGCGGATCGACGGCAAGAGCCCGGTGTTCGCCTGGTAAACATGGCCGTCGCCGCCATCCGCATCGACGATCTGGCGTTCCGCTGGCGCCGCGGCGGCCCGCTCTGCGTGCGCCTCGCGCAGCTGACGCTGGCGGCCGGCCGCAGCCTTTTCCTGCATGGCCCGAGCGGCGCCGGCAAGACGACCCTGCTCAACCTGATCGGCGGCGTGCTGCTGCCCGAGCGCGGCAGCGTCGAACTGCTCGGCCAGCCGCTCGCCGGGCTGTCGGCGGCCGGCCGTGACGCCTTTCGCGCCGACCATCTCGGCTTCGTGTTCCAGCAGTTCAACCTGATTCCCTACCTGTCGGTGCGCGACAACGTGCTGCTGCCCTGCCGCTTCTCGCGCCGCCGGGCCGAACGCGCCGGCGATCCGGCGGCGGCCGCGGCGCGCCTGCTCGCCGCCCTCGATCTCGAACCGGCGCTGGCGGCGGTGCCGGCCGCCGAGCTGTCGGTCGGCCAGCAGCAGCGGGTGGCCGCGGCGCGGGCGCTGATCGGCCGGCCGGAAATCCTGATCGCCGACGAGCCGACCTCGGCGCTCGACGCCAACCGCCAGGCCGCCTTCATCGACCTGTTGCTGGACGAGGCGCGGGCGGCCGGCAGCGCGCTCGTCTTCGTCAGCCACGACCAGCGCCTGGCCGGGCATTTCGATGCGACGCTGGAACTGGTCGCGGCGGGGGCGGCGGCATGAGCGCCCTGCTGCGCCTGGCCCTGGCCAGTGCCTGGAACCGCCGGCTGAGCCTCGGCCTGACGCTGGCCGCGGTGCTGCTGGCCAGCACCCTGCTGCTGTCGGTCGAACGCGTGCGCCAGGCGGCGCGCGACGGCTTCGCCCAGTCGGTGGCCGGCACCGACCTGGTGGTCGGGGCGCGCAGCAGCCCGGTGCAGCTGGTGCTGTACGCCATCTTCCATCTCGGCGAGGCGAGCGGCGGCATCGACTGGGCCAGCTACCGGCGCGTCGCCGCCGACCCGGCCGTCGCCTGGAGCGTGCCGCTGGCGCTCGGCGATTCGCATCGCGGCTACGCGGTGCTCGGCACCACGGCCGACTATTTCGCGCATTACCGCCATGCCGACCGGCGGCTGCTGCGCTTCGCCGCCGGCGGGGCCTTCGCCGGCATTTTCGAGACGGTGCTCGGCGCCGAAGTCGCCGACCGGCTCGGCTACCGCGTCGGTGACCAGATCGCGCTGAGCCACGGCGATGCCGGCCTGCCGGGCCTGGCGCACGACGACAAGCCGTTTACCGTGGTCGGCATCCTGGCGCCGACCGGCACGCCGGTCGACCGCACCGTCCATGTCGGCCTCGCTGCGCTCGAAGCCATCCATCTCGGCTGGGTCGGCGGGGCGCCGCTGCCCGGCCTGGCCATCGCCCCGGAACTGGTCGGCAAGTTCGACCTGGCGCCCAAGCGCATCACCGCCTTCCTGCTCGGCCTGCACCAGCGCGCCGAAGTGTTCCGCGTCCAGCGCCGGATCAACGAGTTCCGCGACGAACCGCTGCAGGCCGTGCTGCCCGGCGTCGCCCTCGACCAGCTGTGGCAGAGCGTCGGCCTCGCCGAGCGGGCGCTGCAGGCGGTGTCCTGGCTGGTGCTGGCGGTCGGCCTGGCCGGGCTGGCGGCGGCGATGCTGGCCGGCCTGAACGAGCGCCGGCGCGAGCTGGCGATCCTGCGGTCGGTCGGCGCCGGGCCGCGCCACATCCTGTTCCTGCTGGCCCTCGAAAGCTTCGTCGTCAGTTTCGCCGGGGCGCTCGCCGGCCTCGGCCTGGTCAGCCTGCTGGCCGCCACGGCCGGCGATCGGCTGGCGGCGTTCGGCCTGGCGGCGCTGCCGCTGGCGCCGCGCGCCGGCGAATGGCAACTGCTCGCCGCGGTGCTGGTCTGCGGGCTGCTCGTCAGCCTGCTGCCGGCCTGGCGCGCCTATCGCCTGTCGCTGGCCGACGGGCTGATTCCCCGTTTGTGAAAGGCCATCCATGTTGCGCACCCTGCTGATCCTGGCCGCGCTGGCCCTCGTCGGGCCGGCCGCCGCTGCCGACTACCGCGTCGGCGAACGCCTGTCGGCTCCTGCCAGGGAGGCCCGCGCCGGCTTTCAGGAAATCAGCTGGGACGACCTGATGCCCAAGGGCTGGGACCCGCTGGCGGCGTTCAAGGGTCTCGACCTGGCCAAGTTGAACGACAGCGATCCGCGCGCCGTCGAGGCGCTGGCCAAGGCCCGCGCCGAGTGGGACAGGGCGCCGGTGGAGCCGGCCCTGAACGGGCGCCGGGTGCGCCTGCCGGGCTTCGTCGTGCCGCTCGAACGCCAGGGCGACCTGGTCAGCGAATTCCTGCTGGTGCCGTATTTCGGCGCCTGCGTCCATGTGCCGCCGCCGCCGTCGAACCAGGTGGTGCACGTGGTGTTGAAGCAACCGGCCAAGGGCCTGAAGACCATGGACACCTTCTGGGTCAATGGCACGCTGCGCCTGCAGGGCGGCGACAGCGGCATGGGCGTCTACGCCTACCGGATTAACGCCGAACGCATCGAACCGTATCAAATCAAGGACAACAAGAAATGAACACATTGGGCATGATCCTGCTGGCCTGCCTGGCCGGCGGACTGATCAGCATGGCCGCCGCGGCGACCGTGGTCTTCCGCCTGTCGCGCCAGGCCACCGCGATCCTGGTCGCCTTCTCGGCCGGGGTGATGCTGTCCTCGGCCTTCCTCCACATCCTGCCGGAAGCCTTCGCCTCGCTGCCGCCGGTCGATCTCCATGCCGGCCATCTGCACGGCCCGGACGACCACGCGGCGATCGCCGCCGAAGCCCAGGCGCAGGCCGGCCACGACCACGGCGGGCCGTACGCCACGCTGTTCGGCCTGATGCTGGCCACGCTGTTCGCCTTCTTCGCGCTCGAACGCCTGGCCCTGTGGCGGCATTCGCACGGCGACTGCAGCGCGCATGAAGGCCACCACGCGACGATCACCGCGCCGCCGCTGATCCTGGTCGGCGACGCCTTCCACAATTTCGTCGACGGCATCCTGATCGCCGCCGCCTTCATCGCCGACCCGCTGCTCGGCGTGACCACCACGGTGGCCATCATCGCCCACGAGGTGCCGCAGGAGATGGGCGACTTCGTGCTGCTGCGCAACGCCGGCTGGAGCAACGCCAAGGCGTTCGTCGCCAACGCCGGTTCCAGCCTGAGTTCGCTGCTCGGCGGGGCGCTCGGCTTCTACGCGCTGTCGGCGGCCGACTTCATCCTGCCCTACGTGCTGGTCGTCGCCGCCTCCAGCTTCATCTACGTCGCGCTGGCCGACATCTTTCCGCTGCTGCACCGGCAGCGCGAGAGCTTCGTCCAGCAGAGCCTGCTGATCGCCGCCGGCGTCGCCGTGGTGCCGCTGGTCGGCTGGCTGACCCACTGAGGGGCCGGCCGCCGGCCGGATAAAAATTTGCCGCGCGGCGGAGCGGCTGGCATCCTTGCAGTCGTTCGTCCGTTTCGCGCGGCGCGCCGGCGCTTGCCGGATGC
>DASUZG010000378.1:0-2440 GCA_036376995.1 Azonexus sp.
GTCCATCCGGGCTACGGCTTCCTGTCCGAGAACGCCGAGTTCTCGCGTCGCCTGGAAGAGGAAGGCATCAAGTTCATCGGCCCGAAGCACTACTCGGTGGCCAAGATGGGCGACAAGATCGAGTCGAAGAAGCTGGCCATCGCCGCCAACGTCAATACGATCCCCGGCTACAACGACGCCATCTCGGGACCGGACGAAGCCGTGGCGATCGCCAAGAACATCGGCTACCCGGTGATGATCAAGGCTTCCGCCGGCGGCGGCGGCAAGGGCCTGCGCGTTGCCTACAACGATGCCGAGGCGCACGAGGGTTTCTCCTCCTGTGTCAATGAGGCGCGCAACTCCTTCGGCGACGACCGCGTCTTCATCGAAAAGTACGTGCTGGAACCGCGCCACATCGAAATCCAGGTGCTCGGCGACTCGCACGGCAACTACGTGTACCTGAACGAGCGCGACTGCTCGATCCAGCGCCGCCACCAGAAGGTCATCGAAGAGGCGCCGAGCCCCTTCGTCGATCCCGAGATGCGCAAGGCGATGGGCGAACAGGCCGTGGCCCTGGCCCGTGCCGTTAACTACGAATCCGCCGGTACCGTCGAATTCGTGGTCTCCGGTGCGACCAAGGAGTTCTACTTCCTGGAAATGAACACCCGCCTGCAGGTCGAGCACCCGGTCACCGAGCTGATCACCGGTCTGGACCTGGTCGAGCAGATGATCCGCGTGGCCTATGGCGAGAAGCTGCCGCTCTCGCAAGCCGACGTCACCATCAACGGCTGGTCCATGGAATGCCGGATCAACGCCGAAGACCCATTCCGTGGCTTCCTGCCGTCCACCGGCCGCCTGGTCAAGTTCCAGCCGCCAGTCGAGACGACCGACGCCAATGGCACCACCCGTGTCGATACCGGCGTCTATGACGGCGGCGAGATCTCGATGTTCTACGACTCGATGATCGCCAAGCTGATCGTGCACGCCAAGGACCGCGATGCGGCCATCGCCCGCATGCGCGATGCGCTGAACGCCTTCGTGATCCGCGGCATTTCCTCGAACATCCCGTTCCAGGCGGCGCTGATGCAGCATCCGGTTTTCCATTCCGGCATCTTCGACACTGGCTTCATCCCCAAGCACTACCCGACGGGCTTCGATGCCTCGATGGTGCCGCACGATGATCCGGCCCTGCTGGTCTCGGTCGCCGCCTACGTCTATCGCGCCTTCACCGACCGTGCTGCGTCGATCTCCGGCCAACTGCAAGGCCACGAACGCATCGTCGGCGACCACTGGTGCGTGGTGCGCTTGAACGCCGAAGGCAACCAGAACCACAGCGTCGTCGCCCGTCCGATTGCCGGCGGCTACCACGTCGAGTACGAAGGCCGCAGCTACGAGATCCTGTCCGACTGGAAGCTGGGCGAGTCGCTGTTCAACGGTACCTGCAACGGCGAAGCCTTCACGCTGCAGGTCGAGCGCCACAAGACCAAGTACAGCCTGTTCCACTGGGGCACCCGCGCCGACTTCATGGTCATGAGCGCCCGTGCCGCCGAACTGCTGGCGCTGATGCCGGAGAAGCAGGCGCCCGATCTCTCCAAGTTCCTGATGTCGCCGATGCCGGGCCTGCTGCGCGACGTGGCGGTCAAGGTCGGCCAGGAAGTGAAGGCCGGCGAGAAGCTGGCCGTCATCGAAGCCATGAAGATGGAAAACATCCTCAAGGCCGACCAGGACTGCAAGGTCAAGAAGATCTCGGCCGCCGCCGGCGAAAGCCTGTCGGTCGATCAGGTGATCATCGAGTTCGAGTGATGCCGCCGCGGCTGCCGGTCAACGACCGGTAGCCGGCAGCGCCAGAGCAGGCCCGTCTTCGGACGGGCCTGTTGCATTTCAGGCGGCGCGGCAGGCGTAGCGGACGAAGTCCACGCCGCGTTCGAGCACTTCGCGCGGCTGCAGGTGCTCCAGCGACGTGCCGTCGATGGTCAGGCCGACGCCCAGGCGGGCGCCGATGTTGGCCGGCAGGATCAGCGACAACGCCTCGCCGTCGCGGATCAGGAAGACCGGGATGCGCGGCGCCGCCTGCTCGCGCAGTTCCGGACGCTTCAGCCAGCCGGCCTCGATGGCGCCGTCGTACCAGTGCAGGCCGCCGCTCAGCACGTTGTCGGTGCCGACCTGAAGACCGAACAGCACGCCCAGCTGCGGCCTGCCGTGATGGCTGGCGGCCACCAGGCAGGGCGAGATGCGGCGCACGCTGTCGGGGCCGGCGGCCGGGCGGATGACCATGCCGTCGAGCAGCGTCCAGCTTTCTGTCGTCACCTGGATGCGCTTGACCACGGTCGGCATCTGCGAGAGGCGGTCGAAGCCGAACAGCGCCATGCGCTGGTGGGCCAGCGCGCCGCCGCTGCCGAGGTTGGCGGCCGGATTCAGGTACTCGCCGCGCAACAGGGCATAGGCGTCTTCGCCGCCGAAA
>DASUZG010000379.1:0-3164 GCA_036376995.1 Azonexus sp.
GCGGCTGCCGAAAGTGACGGTGACGCCAGGCGCCTGGACGCGGACGCTGCCGATATCGACGCGGACGTCGGCCGCCTGGACGAACAATGGGGTGGCGGCAATCAGGCCGGCCAGGATGAGTTTTTTCATGGAATTTCCCTCGGTCACGAAAAAGTGGGCTGCTACAGTTCCATTCTAAATAACGAATGGTCGTTTGAAGCGATAACGTTGGAAATGTAAAAAATGATTGCTGACCTCGAATCCTGGCAGGCCGCCCGCCTCGCTGAATTGCGCGCCCCCGACAGCTGGCTCGGCCTGACCGGCCTGTTCTGGCTGCAGCCCGGGCTGAACCGGGTCGGCAGCGACGACACGGCGCCGGTCCGGCTGCCGGCCGGCCCGGCCGATCTCGGCGACCTCGACTGGCAGGGCGAAGCGCTGTGGTGGCGGCCGCGCAGCGGAGCGCCCCGGCGCCTGCAAACCGACCGGCAGGGGGCACCGAGCGTTATCGATTGCGGCGATCTGGCATTTTTCGTCGTCGACCGCGACGGGCAACTGGCCGTCCGTGTCCGCGACCGGGCCTGGGCCGCCGGCCGGCCGCCGGTGGTGCTCGACTATTTCGCCGCCGATCCGGCCTGGATCGTCGAGGCCGAATGGCAGGCGCTGGTGCCGCCGCTGACCATGGAGGTGCCCAATGTCAGCGGCGAGCTGAAGGCGGTCACGGTCGACCATCGCGCGCTGTTCGCCGTCGCCGGCGAGACGGTGGCGCTGCTGCCGATGGCGGTCGGCGACAACGACGTCTTCTTCGTTTTCCGCGACCGCAGCAGCGGCAAGGAGACCTATGGCGCCGGGCGTTTCCTGAAAGCCGCGCCGGCCGCCGGCGGGCGCATCACCCTCGACTTCAACCGGGCCTACAACCCGCCCTGTGCCTTCACGCCGTTCGCCACCTGTCCGCTGCCGCCGCCGGAAAACTGGCTGCCGTTCGCGGTGCCGGCCGGGGAGCGCAAATGGACGAAGCCGGGTTGATTGCGCTGGCGGGGCAAATGACATAATATAAGCGCATTCTAATTAACTTATATACGATCATGCTGCGCTTCGACATTGCTCCGGTCTGTGCCAATGCTTACCGCTTGCAGGCGGCGATGAGCTTCACCATCGCCGCCCTGTACCTGTTCACGCCCTACCGCTGGGTGGCCGTGCTGCTGGTGCTGGGCGGTTTCCTGCGCGGCTTCGTGTCGCCGCACAAGTGCCTGTCCTACCGGCTGTTCGCCGCCGTCACCCGCCGCCTCGGCCTGGCCAGGACGCAGAATGCCGGGTCCAAGATGTTCGCCGACAAGGTGGCCTTCGTCGCCGGTGCCGTGATGGTCGGCAGCTGGCTGCTCGGTTCGGAGATCGGCATGGTGCCGGCGACGGCGATCCTCATCTTCGCGCTGCTCGATCTGGTGACCGGCTTCTGTGCCGCCTGCTGGGCCTACGGCCTGTGGTACCGGATCCGGGCCTCCTGAAGCAAACGCCGGAGCCATGAAAAAAGCGCGGAGCGATCCGCGCTTTTTTCGTTTTCAGCCGTGGATCTGGTCGAGTACCCGGGCCAGGCTGTCCACCGTTCGCTGCGGGTGGTGCAGCTTGTCGAGGCCGAACAGGCCGATGCGGAAACTGCGGAAATCGGCCGCTTCGTTGCATTGCAGCGGCACGCCAGCCGCCGACTGGATGCCGTGGGCGAGAAATTTCCTGCCATTCTGCAGGTCCGGGTCGGTGGTGTAGCTGACCACCACGCCGGGCGCCTGGAAGCCGGCCGCGGCAACGCTGGGGAAGCCGCGCCCGACCAGCAGTTCGCGCACCTGCCGGCCGAGTTCCCATTGTTCCTCGGCGACACGGGCAAAGCCGTAGGCTTCGGTTTCCAGCATCACGTCGCGCACCGCGGTCAGCGCATCGGTGGGCATCGTCGCGTGGTAGGCATGGCTGCCGGCCTCGTAGGTTTCCATGATCTGCAGCCACTTCTTCAGGTCGCAGGCGAAGCTGCTGCTGGTCGTCTCGTCGATGCGCGCCCGGGCGCGCTCGCCGAGCGCGATCAGGGCGGCGCACGGCGGGCCGCTCCAGCCTTTCTGCGGGGCGCTGATCAGCACATCGACATGGCTTGCCACCATGTCCACCCAGACTGTGCCGGAGGCGACGCAATCGAGCACGAACAGCCCGCCGACCGCTTCGACGGCAGCGCCGACGGCAGCCACGTACTCGTCGGGCAGGATCATGCCCGACGCGGTTTCGACGTGCGGCGCGAAAACCACATCCGGGCGCTGCGCCTGAATGGCGGCAACGACTTCCGCCAGGGGCGGCGGGGCGAACGGCGCCTGGGCGTCGCTGCCGTCCGAGCGGGCCTTGAGCACCACGCTGGCGGCGGGAATGCGGCCAGCGTCGAAAATCTGCGTCCAGCGGTAGCTGAACCAGCCGTTGCGGATCACCAGCACCTTCTTGTCCGTGGCGAACTGGCGGGCGACCGCCTCCATGCCGTAGGTGCCGCCGCCCGGCACGACGGCCGTGGCGCGGGCGTGATAGACCGTCTTCAGGATCCGCGAAATGTCGCGCATGACGCCCTGGAAACGCTGCGACATGTGGTTCAGTGCCCGGTCGGTGTAGACCACCGAGTATTCGAGCAGGCCGAGGGGGTCCGGTTGGGGCAGCAGGGCAGGCATCTTGTCTCTTCTCCGTCGGGTTGTTGTCGGGGCTGCAGCGTAGCGGCAGAGCATAAACCGAGGCCCCGGCGGATGCTAGTCGCGCGATTTCCGGGCTTTTCGAAAAACTCGCGGCCGCCGTTCCGGTCGAAGTAGGCAGGCGGGGCAGCAAATCCGCCACGCGACGACTTCGAATAAAGTGGCTTCTCGATCTGGTGCGACTGAAAGGAAGCGAACATGAACGCCCCGCAACTGCCGTCGTATATCTCCCGCGAAAACGTCGGGCCCTGGCATATCTATTTGCAGCAGGTCGAACAGGTCGCGCCGCTGCTCGACAAGGACCTGCAGCCCTGGGTCGAGACGCTGCGCCGGCCGAAGCGGGCACTGATCGTCGATGTGCCGATCCGTCTCGACAATGGCGAGATCGCCCATTTCGAGGGCTACCGCGTGCATCACAACACCTCGCGCGGGCCGGGCAAGGGCGGCGTGCGCTACCACCAGGACGTGACGCTGTCCGAA
>DASUZG010000380.1:0-4712 GCA_036376995.1 Azonexus sp.
TGGAAATCGGACAAGCCGATCAGGAACCTGTTCTGGGTCAAGATCCTACCCCTCGCTGGCGTGCGCTACCGCAACCCGCACCAGAGCGGTCATACCTACGCCTCAATGATGTTGTCAGCTGGTGAACATCCGATGTTGGTGGCTAAGCAAATGGGCACTCTTTTTGGACAATGATTGGTAGGATATACGGGAAGTTGATGCCAAAGGCTGACACATCAGCTGGCCATAAGGCAGAGGCGGCCTTCTCCCAAAAAGTGGACCACTATGTGGACCATAATGTGGACCAAGCGACAGTATCTGACAGTAATTCCGCCCAGACCACGAAGCCGCAAAACTGACTAACCCGATGATTTTAAACAGCATAGAAAAACACCCAGTAGCGTCCAGCCGTGTCAGTGACACGGCCTTTTCGTTTCAGCCGCGGGCTGTCGCTGCCGGAGGAAATTCTTGAAACGCCGCGCCTTTCTTGCCTCTTTTGCAGCCCTTGCCGTGCTCGCTGAGCAAGCTGCGGCAGCCCCCGCCAAGCCGGCCGCCAAAAAGCCGGCAGTCCGGCGCAAAGCGCCGGCCAAACCCGCTGCCCGGCCTGCCGCCGCTGCAGCAGCCCGCAGCCCGGTCCATACCGCCGACAACCCGGTCATCGACGAACCGCCGAAAGGCACCTCGGCCTCGCGCCTGCCGCCGGTCAAGGCACCGGAACCGCCGAGCGAATGGCACACCTACGAGGTCGTCACCAGCATCAACCTGAAAGCCAAGGACGGCCCGTGCAAACTGTGGCTGCCCCTGCCGCTCAACCAGGACACGCTGTTCCAGCGTACCCTGGGCCATTCCTGGGAAGGCAACCCGACCCGCGCCAGCATGAGCCGCCAACCCGACGGCGACCTCGAAGTCTTCCAGTGCGAATGGACCGACGGCAATGCCGGCAAGCTGCAGCTGAAAACCCTGGTGACCACGGCCGACCGGCATTTCGACGTGGCCCGGCGAACGATCGCCCCCGAGCGCGAGGACATCCTGCGCCGCAACCTGCAGGCCTCGCGCCAGATCCCCAACGACGGGCTGGCCTTCCAGCTCGGCGAACGCATCGTCGGCCGCATCAAGGACCCGGTGGCGCAGGCCAAGACCATCTACGAGTGGGTGGTCGAGCGCACCATCTACGACCCGTCGCTGCCCGGCTGCGGCAGCGGCAATGTCCGCCAGCAGCTGATCAGCGGCCAGTACGGCGGCCGCTCGGCCGACATCAACGGATTGTTCGTCGCCATCTGCCGCGCCATCGGCATTCCGGCGCGCTGCGTGTTCGGCCTGCGGGTCGGCTCCTCAAGGCTCTTTCGCAGCCTCGGGCTGGCCAATACCGATGCGACACGCGGCCAGCATGTCCGCGCCGAATTCTACGTACCCGGCTACGGCTGGATTCCGGTCGACCCCAGCGACGTCCGCCGGGCCATCGCGCTCGAAGGCCTGTCCGACCATGACAGCCGCCTGCTGTCGCTGAAACGGGTGCTGTTCGGCGTCTGGGAAATGAACTGGGTCGCCTTCAACGTCGGTACCGACATCACGCTGAACGGCCAGACGGCACCGCACCCGTTCCTGCTGCTGCCGCGCCTGGAAACGCCGCACGGTGATCTCGACGGCACTGATCCGGCGGCCATCCAGTACAGCATCAGCGCCCGCCGGGTCGAGCTGTAATCAGTCGCGGGCGTCCTGGAAACCGCCACTCGCCAGATTTTCAAATCGCGTGTATTCGCCGAGGAAGGCCAGGCGGACGGTGCCGGTCGGGCCGTTACGCTGCTTGCCGATGATGACTTCGGCCATGCCCTTGTTGTCCGGACTTTCCTTGTTGTAGTACTCGTCGCGGTACATCATCAGGATCACGTCGGCATCCTGCTCGATGGCGCCGGATTCGCGCAAGTCGGACATCATTGGCCGCTTGTCGGTGCGCTCCTCGACCTTACGCGAAAGCTGCGACAGGGCGACGATCGGCACCTGCAGTTCCTTGGCCAGCGACTTGATCGAGCGCGAGATTTCCGAGACTTCGGTAGCCCGGTTCTCGCCCTGCTTGTTGCCGCTCATCAGCTGGATGTAGTCGATCACCAGCAGGCCGAGCTTGCCGCCATACTGGCGCGCCAGGCGCCGGGCGCGGGCGCGCAGGTTGGCGGGACTCAGGCCGCCGGTCTCGTCGATGTAGATCGGCGCCTCGTGCAGCTTGCCCAGCGCGAAGGAGAGCTTCGACCACTCGTCGTCGTTCATCCGCCCGGTACGCAGGCTCTGCGAATTGAGGCGGCCGATCGAGGCCAGCATCCGGGTGGCGAGCTGGGCGCCGCCCATTTCCATCGAGAACACGCCGACCGGCAGGCCGGAATCGACGGCGACGTTCTCGGCGATGTTGAGCGCGAAGGCGGTCTTGCCCATCGACGGGCGGCCGGCGACGATGATCAGGTCGCCCGGCTGGAAGCCGGAGGTCTTCTGGTCGAGGTCGAGGAAGCCGGTCGGCACGCCGGTGATGTCGGACGGATTGTCGCGGTCGTGCAGTTCCTGGATGCGCTCGACGACCTGCGTCAGCAGCGGGTTGATATGCACGAAGCCTTCGTTGTGGCCGGCGCCGGCTTCGGCAATCTTGAAAATCTTCGACTCGGCCTCATCGAGTAGCGTCTCGGCATCGCGGCCGAGCGGATTCAACGCATCGGAGGCGATTTCATCGGCCGTCGCCACCAGCTGGCGCAGCACCGAGCGCTCGCGGACGATTTCGGCATAGCGCTTGATGTTGGCGGCCGACGGCGTATTCGCCGCCAGTTCGCCAAGATAGGCGAGACCACCGGTCTGCTCGCCCTCGCCGGCGGCATCGAGCGCTTCGGCCACGGTAACGACGTCGGCCGGCTTCGCCCGTTCGAGCAGGCTGCGGATCTGGCGGAAGATGCGGCGATGCTCGTCGCGGTAGAAATCGTTGTCGGTGACCAGATCGCCCATGCGATCCCAGGCCTGGTTGTCGAGCAGCAGGCCGCCGAGGATCGACTGTTCGGCTTCGATCGAATGCGGCGGGACGCGCAACTGGTCCAGGGTCGAATCGGGAATGCGGGGTTTCTGCGGGCGCTGGTTCATGGCGGGAGTTTAAATAAAAAGGCCCCGCAGTTGCGAGGCCTTTTGTCTGACAGCGAAGCCGGAATTACTCGGCAGCGACGACCACGTTGATGTTGGCCAGCACGTCGGTGTGCAGGGCAATGTCCAGCGGGAATTCGCCGATCGCCTTGAGCGGGCCTTCCGGCATGCGGATGGCGGCCTTGTCGACATCGAAGCCGGCAGTCTTCAGGGCTTCGGCGATGTCGGCGTTGCCGACCGAGCCGAACAGGCGGCCGTCCATGCCGGCCTTGCGGCTGACGGTAACGGACAGGCCGGCCATCTTGTCGGCGACGCCCTGGGCGGCAGCCAGCTTTTCAGCGGCGAGCTTTTCCAGTTCGGCGCGACGGGCTTCGAACTCGGCCATGGCGGCCGGCGTGGCACGCTTGGCCATGCGCTTCGGGATCAGGAAGTTGCGGGCGTAGCCGTCCTTGACCTTGACGATGTCGCCGAGGTTACCGAGGTTGACAACCTTTTCGAGCAGAATGATTTGCATGTTTCGTCTCCTCGCTTATTGATGGTTGTCGGTGTAGGGCAGCAGGGCCAGGAAGCGGGCGCGCTTGATGGCGGCGCCCAGCTGGCGCTGGTAGCCGGCCTTGGTACCGGTCAGACGGGCCGGCATGATCTTGGCGTTTTCCTGGATGAATTCCTTCAGCACATCCACGTCCTTGTAGTCGATCTGTTCGACCTTTTCAGCAGTGAAGCGGCAGAACTTGCGGCGCTTGAAGAGACCGCCACCACGCTTCTTTTTCTTGTCGTCATCCTTCTTCTTGAAGAATCGAGCCATTTTCGTTTCCTTCCAAAAATTCGATTGAATTCACATGCAGTACGGGGGTCCGGCTTTTCAGGCTTCTCGCGGCAAGAAATCCGGTTACTCGAACCGCCCCGCCGAGGGGTGCTGCCTGCAGCCACTTGGCGCTTGCGCCCAGGGCCAGAACAGCGATTTCCACTTCCACCAGTCGTTCTGCACCGCCTTCGGTCTGGGTCGAGCTGTGTTGCAGCCGCCCTTCACTGACCGGTACGCCGGCCGGGGTGTAGCGCAAGGTCTTGCGCTCGACCAGCTGGCCGGAAAGTTCGATGCAGTTCAGCCGTCGTTCCCGTACGAATATGTTTTATTAGGCAGCAGCAGCCGGTTCAGCCGGAGCAGCGGCAGCGTCGCCAGCCATCAGGGACTTGGACTTCTCTTCCTTCATCATCGGGGAAGGAGTGGTCACGGCAGCCTTCATCTTGACGGTCAGGTGGCGCAACACGGCGTCGTTGAACTTGAACGAGTGCTCGAGTTCGGCCAGCGTTTCGCCGTCGACTTCGATGTTCATCAGCACGTAGTGGGCCTTGTGGATCTTCTGGATCGGGTAAGCTAGCTGGCGGCGGCCCCAGTCTTCCAGACGATGGATCGAACCACCCTTGGCGGTGACGATGGCGCGATAGCGCTCGACCATGCCGGGCACTTGTTCGCTTTGGTCCGGATGGACGATAAAGACGATTTCGTAATGGCGCATGCAAGCTCCTTTTGGGATATACCCTCCGCCATGCGGTCGCGGTAGGGCAAGGTTGAAAAGCCCGCGATTATAACAACAATCGCGGGCTCCGGGGTGACAATCGCGCGG
>DASUZG010000381.1:0-2941 GCA_036376995.1 Azonexus sp.
AAGGAGTACGAGGCCTCGAAGCGGCCGGTGCAGTACCTGGCCAAGTCCTTCGCAGTCAAGGAAGCGTTCGTGAAGGCGCTCGGCACCGGCTTCTTCGGCGTGTCGCACGAGGACGTCGGCGTGGTGCGCAAGGCGCTCGGCAAGCCCGAGTTCGTGTTCAGCAAGCGCCTCAAGGCCCGGCTCAAGCGGCTCAAGATCAAGGCCGCGCACATCTCGCTGTCGGACGAGGGCGGCACGGTCGGCGCGGTCGCCGTGCTCGAGCGCTGAGCATGGCCTCGCGCACGCTGGCCGACACCATCGGCAACACGCCGCTGGTGCGGCTGTCGCGGCTGCCAGGCCTCGGCAACAACACGCTGCTGGCCAAGCTCGAGGGCAACAATCCGGCGGGGTCGGTCAAGGATCGGCCGGCGCTGTCGATGATCCTGCGCGCCGAGGCGCGCGGCGACATCAAGCCGGGCGACACGCTGATCGAGGCGACTTCCGGCAACACCGGCATCGCCTTGGCGATGGCGGCGGCGATGAAGGGTTACCGGATGATCCTGGTGATGCCGGAGAACCAGAGCATCGAGCGTCGCCAGACCATGCGCGCCTTCGGTGCCGAACTGGTCCTGACGCCGAAGGATGGCGGCATGGAACTGGCGCGCGACGTCGCCGACCGCATGCGCGACGAGGGCAAGGGCATCATCCTCGACCAGTTCGCCAACCCGGACAATCCGCTCGCCCACTACGAAGGCACCGGCCCAGAAATCTGGCGCGACACTGCCGGCAAGATCACCCATTTCGTGTCCAGCATGGGCACCACTGGCACCATCATGGGCACCAGCCGCTTCCTGAAGGAGCAGAATCCAGCGATCCAGATCATCGGCTGCCAGCCGGAAGAGGGCAGCCAGATTCCCGGCATCCGCAAGTGGCCGGAAGCCTACCTGCCGAAAATCTACGCGCCGGACAACGTCGATCGCATCGAATACGTTGGCCAGGGCGAAGCCGAGGCGATAACCCGTCGGTTGGCCGTCGAGGAAGGCATTTTCGCCGGCATCTCGTCCGGCGGCGGCGTCGCTGTTGCGCTGCGCCTCGCCCAGCAGCTGGAAAACGCGGTGATCGTCAGCATCATCTGCGACCGCGGTGACCGCTACCTGTCGACGGGCGTCTTCCCGGCATGAAACCGGTCCTCGTCTTCGACATCGAGACCATCCCCGACGTCGCCGGTCTGCGCCGGCTCAACGACCTGCCTGCGGCCCTGTCGGACGCCGAAGTCGCCGAGCTGGCCTTCCAACAGCGGCGGGCGAAAACCGGCAACGACTTCCTGCAGCTGCACCTGCAGCGGGTGGTCAGCATTTCCTGCGCCCTGCGCACCAGCGAAGGCTTCAAGGTCTGGTCGCTGGCCGAGCCGGATTTGGACGAAGGCGCCATCATCCAGCGCTTCTTCGACGGCATCGAGAAATTCACGCCGCAGATCGTCTCCTGGAACGGCGGCGGCTTCGACCTGCCGGTACTGCATTACCGCGGCATGCTGCACGGCGTCTCGGCGCCGCGCTACTGGGATCTCGGGGACGGCGATTACGCCGATTCGCGTGATTTCAAGTGGAACAACTACATCAGCCGCTACCACACCCGCCATCTCGATTTGATGGACCTGCTGGCGCTTTACAACGGCCGCGCCAACGCGCCGCTCGACGACCTCGCCAAGCTGTTCGGCTTTCCCGGCAAGCTCGGCATGGACGGCAGCAAGGTCTGGGAGGCCTGGCAGGCGGGGCAGGCGGCCGACATCCGTGACTACTGCGAAACCGACGTGGTCAATACCTATCTCGTCTATAACCGCTTCCGCCGCCTGCGCGGCGAACTGACGGCGGGCGAGGAGGCGGCCGAGATCGAGTTCGTCAAGGCCCAGCTGGCCAAGATCGGCGCCCCGCACTGGCAGGAGTTTCTGGCCGCCTGGTCCTGACCGCATCGGGACGGCGTTATAATTATGGATTCACAAACCCAACCGTAGCGAGACAAAAAATGGCACTCAACAACGTTCCTTCCGGCAAGTCCCTCCCTGACGATTTCAATGTCATCATCGAGATTTCGGCGCATTCCGAGCCGGTCAAGTACGAAGTTGACAAGGACAGCGGCGCGATTTTTGTCGATCGTTTCATGTCCACCTCGATGCACTATCCGTGCAACTACGGTTACATCCCGCACACCATCGCCGGTGACGGCGACCCGGTCGACGTGCTGGTCGTCGCCCCGTTCTCGCTGCCGCCGGGCGTCGTCGTCCGCTGCCGTCCGCTCGGCCAGCTGTCGATGACCGACGAAGGCGGTGACGATGCCAAGCTGCTGGCCGTGCCGGTCGACAAGCTGACCCCGCTGTACAAGGACGTCAAGACCTACGAAGACATGCCGGAACTGCTGCGCAAGCAGATCGCCCACTTCTTCGAGCGCTACAAGGATCTCGAGCCGGGCAAGTGGGTCAAGGTCAACGGCTGGGAAGGCATCGATGCCGCCCGCAACGAGATCATGACGGGCATCCAGCGTTTCAACGACGCGAAAGACAAGCCGAACTTCTGAGCTCCATGCTGCGTATCGCCGTTGCCCAGTTCAACGCTACCGTCGGTGACCTGACGGGCAACGTCGAACGCATCCTGAAGTGCGCCGCCGCGGCCAAGGCCCGCGGCGCACAGGTTTTATTGACGCCGGAACTGGCCCTGTGCGGCTATCCGCCGGAAGACCTGCTGCTGCGCCCGGATTTCTACCGGGCCTGTCGCCAGGCGCTCGGCGACCTGGCCGCCCGCGTCGGTGACATCGCGCTGGTCGTCGGCCATCCGCTGGAAGACGACGGCCACTGTTTCAACGCCGCCAGCGTCATCGAGAAC
Source organism: Azonexus sp. (assembly GCA_036376995.1). GTDB lineage: Bacteria > Pseudomonadota > Gammaproteobacteria > Burkholderiales > Rhodocyclaceae > Azonexus. The sequence goes on from DASUZG010000381.1 coordinate 2,856, forward strand.
GGCCGGTGCACGGCGGTGTATCGCAAGCGCCGCCTGCCCAATTACGAAGTCTTCGACGAACGCCGCTATTTCGAGGCCGGCGACAG
>DASUZG010000382.1:0-18295 GCA_036376995.1 Azonexus sp.
ACAGCAGCGGCCGCTGGCCTTCGGCGAGCGCGCCGAGCAGCCGCACTTCGTGCGCCTCGGCGTGGTAGGGCGTCTTGCAGTGCTCGCACAGGCGGCGGATCAGGCGCTGGGCGACGATGCCGATGATGTTGCCGGCCCTGATGTCGGGCAGCACGCCGATGTCGAGCAGGCGCGGCACGGCGCCGATGGCCGAGTTGGTGTGCAGGGTGGTGTACACCTGGTGGCCGGTCATCGCCGCGCGGAAGGCCATCTCGGCTGTCTCGGCGTCGCGGACTTCGCCGACCAGGATGACATCCGGGTCCTGGCGCATCATCGAGCGGATGCCGTTGGCGAAGTCGAGCTTGGCGTTCTCGACCACCGAGGTCTGGCGCACCAGCGCCATCGGGTACTCGACCGGATCCTCGAGGGTCATGATGTGGATGCCCTCGGCGTTGATGTGGTTCAGCACCGAGTACAGCGTGGTCGTCTTGCCGCTGCCGGTCGGGCCGGTGACCAGGATGATGCCTTCCGGCCGGGCGATCATCAGCTTCAGTTGATGCAGGTGCTCCTCGGCCAGGCCCAGCTGTTCCAGCGGGACGATGCCCTTCTGCCGGTCGAGAATGCGCAGCACGATGTTCTCGCCGTGGATGGTCGGCTGGCTGGCGACGCGGAAATCGATGGCCCGGCCCGATACCGTCAGGCCGATGCGGCCGTCCTGCGGCGCGCGCATTTCGGCGATGTTCATCCCGGACAGCACCTTGATGCGCACCGTCATCGCCGGCCAGTAGGATTTGTGCAAGGCGCGGATCTGCCGCAGCATGCCGTCGATGCGGTAGCGGATGCGCAGGAAGTTGGCTTCCGGCTCGAAGTGGATGTCGGACGCCTCGCGCTTGACCGCGTCGGTCAGGATCGAGTCGATCAGGCGGACGACCGGCTGGCTGTATTCGTCGTCGGAGGCGGAGAGGCTCTTCCAGTCGATCTCGCCGGTCTCGATCTCGTGCAGGATGCCATCGATCGACAGCTCGTGGCCGTAGTACTGGTCGATCGCCCGGTCGATTTCCGATTCGCCGGCAAGCAGCGTCTCGATGTCGGTGCTCTCGTCGATCAGCGCGCGCACGCGGTCGAGGCCGACGATGTCGTTGATGTCCGAGATGGCCACGGTCAGCCGGCGATTGGCCTGGTCGTAGTCGAGCGGCAGCAGGTGATAACGCTTGGCCAGTTCGCGCGGCACCATTTTCAGGGCCTGCGGATCGACCACTGCGTGCGACAGGTCGATGCTCTGCTTGCCGAGGCTCTCGGACAGCGCCTGGCGCAGCGTCGCCTCGGTGACGAAGCCAAGCGAGACCAGCAGCTTGCCGATCGGCTGGTTCTGCTTCATCTGCTCGAGCAGCGCGATGCGCAGCTGGTCTTCGGAAAGGATGCCTTCCGAAATCAGGATCTGGCCGAGCGGCGGGCGTTGCAGCGTCGACGTGCTCATCGCTGCCTCAAGGCTGGAGCTCGGTCAGCCGCCGGCGCAGCTGCTCGCCGTCGAAAGTCGCCGGCCGTCGCCCGGCCGCTTCCAGGGCCAGCCGGTAATGCTGGGCGGCCAGGCGCGGCTGGCGCAACTGGTCGAGGCTGACTGCGAGGTTGAACAGGTAGTCTGGATTGTCGGCGTCGGCGGCGACAGCATTGAAATAGGCCTGCTGCGCTTCCGGCCAGCGCTGCTGGCGGGCGTACAGGTTGCCGAGCGTGAAATTGAGTTCCGCTGACTGCGGCTGGCCGGCGAGCAGGGTCTTCAGCCGGCTTTCCGTCGTCTGCGGGTCGGTGCCGGCCGCGCGGCCGCCGAGCGCCGCCGCCTGCACCGCCGGATTGCTCGGGTCAGCGACCAGCGCCCGCTGGCGCCAGCCCTCGGCCTCGTTGACGCGGCCCTGGTGCTGGGCGATGGCGGCCAGCGCCAGCAGGGCGTCGGTCTGGTTGGGATCGCGCTGCAGCACCTGCGCGAAATGTTGGCCGGCCCGCGGCAGATCGCCGGCCTGCAACTGGGCGTGGCCCTGGGCGAGATCGGGATCGGGGCGCGGCGGCGTGCGGGTCACGCGAATCGGTGCCGGGGCCGGGGTCGGCGCCGGGCGCCACTCCGGCGCGGCGCGCAGCGGGGCGGGGGAGGGGGGCGGCGAGGCCTCGACGGGCTGCGTTTCGCCGAGCGGCGCCCGGCCGGCCGGCGGCAGGCTGTCCGCCGGCGCGGGCGGCGGCAACGGCGTGGCGGCCGCCGGCTGGTGCAGGCCGGGCGGCGCCAGGTTGTTGCGGTTCAGGTCGTTCAGCTGGTACCAGACGTAGCCGCCGATGGCCAGGCCGGCCAGCCCCAGCCCGCCCAGGGCCAGCCACAGCAGGCCGTGGTTTGCGCCGGCCGGTCCCTGCTTGGCGGCAAAGGCATTGCGGGCGATGGCCTGGCCGGTCGCGGCGGTATGTGTCGCCGACGGCTCCGGCCGGCGCGGCGGGGGCGTCGGCGGCAGCGCGACGCGTGCCAGCTCGGCATCGACTGCCTCGAGGTGCGCGGCCAGATCCGGCAGCGGTCCGCCGCCCGGCGTCTCGGACGGGAGCGGTTCCAGGCGCAGGCCGTCGGCGCCGGCCGTCGGCGCCTCCTTGCCGCCCTGCTGGCGGGCGGCTTCCTGTTTGCTTGTTTCCGCCCGTTTGAGGGCATCCATCAACAGGCTCATGCCGGGCTCTCAGCGACTGGGGACGATGTTGAACGGCTGCGCTTCGTTCGGCTGGGCGAAGAATTGGTCGCCGGGCACGTAGCCGCGCAGGCTGGCGTAATCGCCATCGAGGCTGGCGTCGCGGATGACGACCGGACGCAGCAGAATGACCAGTTCGGTCTTGCGCGCGGCGTTGTTGCGGTTGTTCAGCACTTCGCCGAGCAGCGGAATCTGGCCGAGCAGCGGCACGCGCTGGTTGCGGAAGTCGATCTTGTCTTCCATCAGCCCGCCGAGGACGGCGATGTTGCCGCTGGCGACGCGCATCACGGACTCGATTTCCTTGGTCCGGATGACCGGGATCAGGTTCTGGATGGTGGTTGCGGTCAGGCCGGTGCCGACCCGCAGGTTCGGGTTCGGGTCCTGGATCGTTTCGGCGACCGAGGTGATGGTCGGGCGGACGTTCAGCGTGATGGTGTTGGTGTCGCTGATCTGCGGCGTGACGCTGACCACCAGGCCGACCGAGACCGATTGCGGGGTGGTGGTGTAGGTGGTCTGGGAGCCGACGTTGGCGGTATTGGTGGTGTCGGCCTTGACGTTGAAATAGACGAAGTTCTCGACCACCTTCAACAGCGCCGTCTGGTTGTTCAGCACCGACAGGCGCGGGCTCGACAGCACCTTGGTGGTGCCGAAGGTCTCGAACAGCGTGACCAGCGCCGTCGGGTCGTTGCCGCGGACGTAACTGAGGTTCTGCGCGTTGGGTGTCAGCGTGTCGCCGATGAAGGAGAAGGTGCCGCCGCGGACCAGTTCGGCCCAGTTGATGCCCTGCTGGTAGCCGTCGCTGAGCGTGACTTCGACGATGGTGGCCTCGATCAGCACCTGGCGGCGGGCCGAGTTGGCGACGCGGTCGAGGAATTCCTGGATGCGGTCGTGCTGGCGCTGGGTGGCGCGGACGGTGACGACGCCGGTTTCGGCATTGATGATCACCGAGGCGGCTTCGCGGAACGTGCTGGTGCGGTACACCGCCGAGCCGCTGCGCTGGCTGTTCGCCGTCGGTGCGGCATTGGCCTGCAGCGCGTTGGCGATCGCCTGGGCCGCGCCGCGGCCGTTCTGCGGCAGCGCAGCGGCGCCGCTGGCAGTCTGTTCGGTACTCTGCTCGACGATGGTCTCGCTGGAGCCTTCCGGCAGGATCTTGTCGGTCTCGCGCAGCAGGTCCTTGATGTTCTTTTCCAGCGATTCCCAGAAGCGGTTCTTCGAGCTGTTCTCGATCTGCGTGCTCGATACGTTGCCGCCGGCGCTGCCGGCCATGCTCCCGCCTCCGCTGCTGCCGTAGCTACCGACGCCGGTGGCGATCTGGGTGTTGGTCGACACGGTGGCCGTGATGTTGCGCGACATGTTCACGTAATCGACCTGGTAATGCTTCAGGAAGGGCGAGTCGGGCATCACCGACAGGTTGGGGCCGTCCAGTTCGAAGCGCATGTCGACCTGCTTGGCCAGCCGGCTGAGAATCTGCGGCAGCGTCTGGTCGATGGCGTTGAGCGAGACGACGCCGGTGATGCCGGGATGGATGTCGACATTGATTTTCGCGTCGCGCGCCAGGGCGAACAGCAGGTCGTGTACCTGCACGTTGTTGACCACCACGCTGTAGGTTTCGGCCTTGGCCTGCGGGCGTGGCTTGGGCAGGGCCAGCGTCTGCTGCACCGGAGCCGGGATCGCGGCCCCGGCGGCGGGACGGGTAGTGTCGGCGGCGAGGTGCCCCTTGAGTGGTTCGCGGGGCGTCGGGGCCGCGCAGGCGGCGAGCAGCAGGGAGATGATTGTTGCGCTGGAATATCCGATTTTCATCGGGCCGTTACCTTGTCTCAACAGTCAGGCGCCATCTGGCCGGAACTTGACCGATGCTAGCACGGAGCTTGCGGATCGTCATGGCCGGCGGGCGTTCAGTGCAGGCGCGAAACCTGCCGCGGGAAGGGTTGCGCGGCCTTGATCGATTCCGGCAGGGTCTGCATCGCGGCGGCGGCCGCCTCGCGGCTCGGAAAATCGCCGTAGACCACGCCGACCCGGTCGCGCCCGGAGAGGCTGGAGCGATAGGCGCGCAGCAGGGCCGGGTCGAGCACCTCGGTGGCACGGGCGAGAAAGCCCTCGATCTCGCCGGTGTTGGTGGCGTCGGTGGCCAGCAACTGGATGAAATAGTGCCGGCGCGGTGCGTTGTCGATCCATTCCTCATATTGGTCCATATGCCTGCGGGTCAGCGGCCCGAAGCGCGGGCTGCCCTTGGCGGCGGTGTCGGCACCGCTGCCCAGCTGCCGGGCCGGGCCGGGCTTGCTGGCCACGGCCGCCTCCCGGGCGGTGCCGCCATTGCTCGGGGCCGGGATGCGGTGGGCGAAATTGATGGCCAGGAACAGCAGGCCGGCCGCCAGGACGCTGCCGGTAATGCCCCACAGCAGCGCGTGATTGCTGTTTTTCTCGGGGTGCTGCAGCGGCGCGAAGCGGGCATCCTGGGTGGCGATCGTCACGTCGTCGCCGTCGACCTGGTGGCTGCCTTTCGAATAGGCGGCGAGCAGGGCCTTGTCGGCGAGGATGTTGATGCGCCGCGACAGCCCCTGGGAAACCTCGGCGATCTGCCGGATGGCAGCCTCGGTGAAGGGATTGGTGCCGTGGTGGCCGGCGGTGTGCAGGCGGAAGGCGATGTAGTCGGCGACGTCCTCGGCCTTCAGCGGCGCCAGGTTGAAATGCTGGGTGATGCGCTCGCGCAGCTGGCGCATGTCGTTGGCCGCCAGGCGCTCGTCCAGTTCCGGCTGGGCGAACAGCGCGATCTGCAGCAGCTTGGTGGCCTTCGATTCGAGATTGGAGAGCAGGCGGATCTCCTCGAGCGACTCGGCCGGCATGGCGTGGGCCTCGTCGATCAGCATCACCACCTTCTTGCCGGCCGCGTAGCGTTCGATCAGCGTCTCCTGCAGGGTCCGCATCAGCGCGTGCGGGGCGAGGCCGGCGCTCGGAATGCCGAGCTCGTCGGCGATGGCGCCGAGAATGTCGTGGCGCGACAGCGACGGATTGGCGAGGTACAGCGTCTCGACATTGGCCGGCAGCCGCTCGAGCAGCATCCGGCAGAGCATGGTCTTGCCGCTGCCGACTTCGCCGGTGACCTTGACGATGCCTTCGTCCTGGGTGATGGCGTAGATCAGCGCGTCGAGCGTCGGGCCGCGATTGGCGCCGGAAAAGAAATAGTCGGTGTGCGGCGTGATGCGAAAGGGCGGCTCGCGCAGTCCGAAGTGTTCCAGGTACAGGCTCATCGGCGGTTCCAGCTTTCCATGCGGTTGTACAGGGTCGTGCGGTTGATGCCGAGGCGGCGGGCGGCGCGGCTCATGTTACCGCCGCTCAGTTCGATGGCCGCCTCGATGTAGCCGCGTTCCCACAGTTCGAGGGTGGCGTCGAGGGCCAGGGCGTCAGTCTGTTCGAGATGGCGGCGGGCCGCTGCGCGGACCTGTTCGAGATCGCCGGCGGCCAGGCCGCGCGGCGTGCCGGCCGGGGCTTCCTCGGCGCCGTCGAATTCGGCGAGCAGCCGTTCCGGGCCGACCTCCTGCCCGGGGGCGCTGGCCGCGAGGCGGATCACGATGTTGCGCAGTTCGCGGACGTTGCCGGGGAACGGGTAGTCGAGCCACAGCGCCTGTGCCGCCAGGCTGAGCGCAAACGGCGGCTGCTTGGATTTGGTGGCGTAGAGCCGGGTGAAATGCTCGAGCAGCAGCAGGCGGTCGCGGCCCATTTCGCGCAGGCTCGGCACGGCCACGGAAAAGACCGACAGGCGATGGTAGAGATCGGCACGGAAGCGGCCCGCGCGGATTTCCTTCCTCAGGTCGCGGTTGGTGGCGGCGATGATGCGTGCCGTCGATTGCCGCGTCTGCGTTTCGCCGACGCGCTGGTATTCGCCGTTTTCCAGCACGCGCAGCAGTTTCGGCTGCAGTTCGAGCGGCAGTTCGCCGATTTCGTCGAGGAACAGCGTGCCGCCGTCGGCATCCTCGAAATAGCCGGAGCGGCTGCCGGTGGCGCCGGTGAAGGCACCGCGGGCATGGCCGAACAGCGTCGGTTCGAGCAGCGCCGGCGAGATGGCGGCGCAGTTCAGGGCGAGAAAGGGCTTGTCGCGGCGGGCGGTCTGCCGGTGCAGGTAGTGGCTGGCGACGATGTCCTTGCCGCTGCCGGATTCGCCCTCGATCAGTACCGGGAAGGCGAGGTCGGCATACTGGCCGAGTTGCAGGCGCAGGCGCTGCATCGGCAGGCTGTCGCCGATCAGGCCGGCGGCCGGCGGCGGCCCGGCAAAGTCCAGGGTCTGCGCGAACAGGGCACCGAGGCGGCCCGGGTCGCAGGGCTTGCCGACGAAATCCATGGCCCCCAGCGTGCGTGCATGGCGGGCGTTGTCATCGTCATTCTGGCCGGTCAGCACGATGATCTTCATGTCCGGGGCCAGGGCCAGCAGGTCACCGATCAGCGCGAAGCCTTCATCCGGCCGATGTGGGAAGGGCGGCAGGCCGAGATCGACGAGCGCCAGTTGCGGCGCCTGGCGCAGCTGGCGCAACAGGTTCAGGGCCTGCGGACGGGAATGGCTGGTCACGACGTCGAAGGCCTGGGCGAACGCGAAACTGAGCGATTCGGTAATCAGCGGGTCGTCGTCGACGATCAGCAGCAGGGGCTTGGCGGCAGACAAGGACGCAACATTCCATATGAAATTTGCCCGATTATAGCCTTGTCGCATCGGGGAGTTGGACCGCCCTTCTGCTAAAATCCACCGACTTTTTTCAGGGAAAACGACTTGTCGGAAGACATCCTGGTCGATATCGAAGACCTCAAATTCACCTATGACGGCCGGCCCGTGCTGCAGGGAATCAACATGAAGATTCCACGCGGCAAGGTGGTGGCCATCATGGGGGGGTCCGGCTGCGGCAAGACCACCTTGCTGCGCTGCATCGGCGGCCAGCTGAAGCCGAGTGGCGGGCGCGTCAGCCTCGGCCAGCACCGGCTGTCCGAAATGTCCCACAACGAGCTGTACAGCATCCGCCGCAAGATGGGCATGCTGTTCCAGTTCGGGGCGCTGTTTACCGACATGTCGGTATTCGACAACGTGGCCTTCCCGATCCGCGAACATACCGACATGTCGGAAGCGATGATCCGCGACCTAGTGCTGATGAAGCTCGACGCGGTCGGTCTGCGCGGCGCCCATCGCCTGATGCCGGGCGAGCTGTCCGGCGGCATGGCGCGACGGGTGGCGCTGGCCCGGGCGGTGGCGCTCGATCCGATGCTGATCATGTATGACGAGCCGTTCACCGGCCTCGATCCGATCGCCCTCGGCGTCATCGGCCAGCTGATCCGCAAGTTGAACGACGCCCTCGGCGCGACCTCGATCATGGTCACCCACGATGTGCAGGAATCGCTGCTGATCGTCGACTACATCTATTTCATCTCCGGCGGCCGCATCGTCGCCGAAGGCACGCCCGACGAGCTGCGCGCCTCGCGCGATCCCTTCGTGCACCAGTTCGTGCATGCCGAGGTCGATGGGCCGGTGCGCTTCGATTACCCGGCGCGGCCGGTGCGCGAGGAATTCCTGCCGGGAGTGGCGCATGGTTGATCCCGCCGGTTTGCTGCGCAAGCTCGGGCATGCGGTGGTCGAACGCATCTGGCGTCTCGGCTTCGCCGCCCGCTTCCTGATCGCCATCCTGCGTTTTTCGGCGGCCTCGTTCCAGCGCCTGCCGCTGACCTTGCGCGAAATCTATTTCAGCGGCGTGCTGTCGCTGGTGATCATCTCGGTGTCGGGCCTGTTCGTCGGCCTGGTGCTCGGCCTGCAGGGCTACGAGACGCTGCAGCGCTACGGCTCGACCGAGGCGCTGGGCATCCTGGTCGCGCTGTCGCTGGTCCGCGAGCTGGGGCCGGTGGTCGCCGCGCTGCTGTTCGCCTCGCGCGCCGGTTCGTCGATCACCGCCGAGATCGGCCTGATGAAGGCGACCGAACAGTTGAAGGCGATGGACATGATGGCGGTCAATCCGATCGCCCGCGTGATCGCGCCGCGCTTCTGGGGCGGCGTCATCTCGATGCCGCTGCTGGCGGCGCTGTTCTCGGCCATGGGCGTGCTCGGCGGCTGGCTGATCGGCGTCGCCTTCATCGGCGTCGACGACGGCGCCTTCTGGTCGCAGATGCAGGCCGGGGTCGATTTCCGCTACGACATCGTCAATGGCGTGCTCAAGAGTTTTGTGTTCGGCATCGCGGTCTCGCTGATTGCCGTTTTCGAAGGCTACGATTCCGTGCCGACCGCCGAAGGGGTGTCGCGGGCCATCACGCGGACCGTGGTGACGTCGGCGCTGGCCATCCTGGCGCTGGATTTCGTTCTGACTTCGTTCATGTTCCGGGGAGTTTCATGAACCGTACCGTCCTCGACCTCTGGGTCGGCATCTTCGTGGCCATCGGCCTCGCCTCGCTGCTGTTTCTGGCGCTCAAGGTCGGCAACCTGTCGTCCGCCCACCTGTCCGAGACCTACACGCTGCAGGCCAAGTTCGACAACATCGGCGGCCTCAAGGTGCGCGGCCCGGTCAAGAGCGCCGGCGTGCTGGTCGGGCGGATCGCCGACATCCGCTTCGACCCGGCCAGCTACGAGGCGGTCGTGACGATGAACATCGATGGCCGCTACCGCTTCCCGCGCGATACCTTCGCCGCCATCTACACGGCCGGCCTGCTCGGCGAGCAGTACATCGGCTTCGATGTCGGCGGTGACGAGAAACTGCTGAATCCCGGCGATACAATTGCCAAGACCCAGTCGGCCGTGGTTCTGGAAAAACTGATCAGCCAGTTCCTGTTCAACAAGGCCTCCGAAGGGCAGGAGACGAAATGATGCTGTCGAGATCACCGATCGGGCGCGTGTGCCGCGCCCTGCTGGCCGCCGGCCTGTTGCTGGCGGGCGGCGGCGCCGTCGCCGAGGGCAATCCGCGTGATCCGTACGAAGGCTTCAATCGCAACATGTTCGCCGTCAACGAGGCGGTGGACAAATATGTCGCCAAGCCGGTCGCCCATGCCTACGACAACGCGGCGCCGCTGCCGGTCAAGTCCGCGGTCGGCAACTTCTTCGGCAATGCCGGCGACCTGTGGATCGGCGTCAACGGCGCGCTGCAGGGCAAGTTTGCCGATGCCGGCATCGATTTCGGCCGCCTGCTGATCAATTCGACGGTCGGCATCTTCGGCCTCTTCGACGTTGCCAGCGAAATGGGCCTGGAGCGGCACGACGAGGACTTCGGCCAGACGCTCGCCGTCTGGGGCGTCGGCGACGGCGGCTACGTCTTCCTGCCGGTGCTCGGGCCGCGCACGCTGCGCGACACCGCCGCCTGGGGCGTCGATTACCTGGGCGACCCGGTGCGTTACTTCGAACCGACCGGCGTGCGCAACGGCGCCGGCGTCGTCCGCCTGGTCGATGTCCGGGCCAGCCTGCTGCCGTCGGACAAGATCGTCGAGGAAGCGGCGCTGGACAAATATGCCTACATTCGCGACGCCTATCTGCAGAGCCGCCGCAACAAGGTGTTCGACGGCCGTCCGCCGCGCTCGGACGACGACTACTGATTTCATTCAACCACCGAATCCATGATGAAAAAGCTTCTTGCCCTTGCCGCCACCGCCTGTCTCGCCCTGCCGGCCTTCGCCCAGCAGGCGCCGAACGAACTGGTCCAGCAGGTGACCGAGGAAGTGCTCGAAATCGTCCGCAAGGACCGCGATATCCAGAACGGCAGCACGGCGAAGGTGATCGATCTGGTAGACAAGAAGGTACTGCCGCATTTCAACTTCACGCGCATGACCGCGCTGGCGGTCGGCAAGGACTGGCGCAAGGCGAATCCGCAGCAGCAGCAGCAGCTGACCGGCGAGTTCAAGACCCTCCTGGTGCGCACCTATGCCAACGCCCTGACCGGCTACCGCAACCAGAAGGTCGTCTACAAGCCCTTCCGCATGCAGCCCGAGGAGACCGACGTGCTGGTCCGTACCGAGGTGCAGCAGCCGGGCAGCAAGCCGATCCAGCTCGACTACAGCCTGGAGCGCCAGGACAGTGCCTGGAAGGTCTATGACGTGACGGTCGCCGGCATCAGCCTGGTCACCAACTACCGCGACCAGTTCGGCCAGGAAGTGCGCAATGGCGGGATCGACGGCCTGATCGCCTCGGTCGCGGCGAAGAACCGTTCGCTGGAGGCCAATCAGGCCAGGGCCGACAAGAAATGATCGAGCGCGACGGAGGGCGCCTGCTGGTCACGGCGCCGCTGACCATGGCCAATGCCCGCGGCCTGCTCGACGCAGGCCGCGCTGCTTTGCAGTCCGGCGAACAGGTGTTCGACTTTGCGCAGGTCGGCGAGGCCGACTCGTCGGCCATCGTCGTCATGCTCGGCTGGTTGCGCGCCGCTCCGGCGGCGCAGGCCAGCATCCGCTTCGCACACGTCCCGGCCGGCGTGCGGTCGCTGGCCGAACTGTACGGCGTCACCGACCTGCTGCCCCTCGCCTGAGCGAGGTTCCATGGCTGCCGCGGTTTCCCTCGTCGACGTCGTCAAGCATTACGGTTCGCTGCAGGCGTTGGCCGGCATCTCGCTCGACATCGGCGAGGGCGAGTTCTTCGGCCTGTTGGGGCCGAACGGCGCCGGCAAGACGACCCTGATCTCGACGCTGGCCGGCCTCGTCCGCCCGGATGCCGGCACGCTGAAGGTGATGGGCTACGACGTCATCGCCGACTTCCGCGAAGCGCGCCGGCGCTTGGGTGTGGTGCCGCAGGAACTGGTCTTCGATCCCTTCTTCAACGTGCGCGAGACGCTGCGCATCCAGTCCGGTTACTTCGGCATCCGCAAGAACGACGACTGGATCGACGAGATCCTGGCCAACCTCGATCTGACGAGCAAGGCCGAGACCAACATGCGCCGCCTGTCGGGCGGCATGAAGCGGCGTGTGCTGGTGGCCCAGGCGCTGGTGCACAAGCCGCCGGTGATCGTGCTCGACGAACCGACCGCCGGGGTCGATGTCGAATTGCGCCAGGGGCTGTGGCAGTTCATCCGCCGCCTCAATGCCGAGGGCCACACCATCATCCTGACCACCCACTATCTGGAAGAGGCCGAGGCGCTGTGCAACCGCATCGCGCTGATGAAGCAGGGGCGGGTGGTGGCCCTCGACACCACGGCCAACCTGATGGCCGAGCATCCGGGCGCCTCGCTTGAAGAAGTGTTCATGCGGACGATGCGGGCATGATCGGTTTCTGGACGCTGTTCGAAAAGGAAATGCTGCGCTTCTGGAAGGTCGCCTTCCAGACCGTCGCCGCCCCGGTGCTGACGGCGCTGCTCTACCTGCTGATCTTCGGCCATGTGCTCGAGGACCGTGTACGGGTGCATGGCGTGCCCTACACCAGCTTCCTGATTCCCGGCCTGGTGATGATGCAGGTGCTGCAGAACGCCTTCGCCAATTCGTCGTCGAGCCTGATTCAGGCCAAGATCACCGGCTCCATCGTGTTCGTGCTGCTGCCGCCGATTCCGTACAGCGCCTTCTTCGCCGCCTACGTGCTGGCGGCCATGGTGCGCGGCCTGCTGGTCGGCATCGGCGTGTTGCTGGCCACCGTCTGGTTCGTCGACCTGCAGGTGGTGGCGCCGGGCTGGATCGTCGCTTTCGCCGTCGTCAGCGGCGCGCTGTTCGGGGCGCTGGGCATGATTGCCGGCATCTGGGTCGAGAAATTCGATCAGCTGGCAGCCTTCCAGAACTTCCTGATCATGCCGCTGACCATGCTCTCCGGCGTCTTCTACTCGATCTACACGCTGCCCGGTTTCTGGCAGGGTGTGTCGCATTACAATCCCGTCTTCTACATGATCGACGGCTTCCGCTACGGCTTTTTCGGCGTCTCCGACGTCTCGCCGCTGCTCAGCTTCGGCATCGTCTTCGCCTGCTTCGCCGGCGTCACGCTGCTGACGCTGCAATTGCTCAAGCGTGGCTGGAAACTCAGAGGCTGAACCATGATGCACCCCGACCAAATCAAGCAACTCATCCTTGCCGGCATGCGCTGCGACCATCTCGAACTCGACGGCGACGGCCATCACTTTGATGCGCTCATCGTCAGTGCCGAATTCATCGGCAAGAACCGTGTGCAGCGTCAGCAGCACGTGTACCAGACCCTCAAGGAAAAGCTCGCCACCGGGGAGTTGCATGCCCTTTCCTTCAAGACCCTGACCCCCGAAGAATGGAGTGCCCAGCGTGGATAAACTGTTGATCAAGGGCGGCCAGCCGCTGTCCGGCGAAGTCGCCATTTCCGGCGCCAAGAACGCCGCCCTGCCGATTCTCTGCGCCTCGCTGCTCAGCGCCGAGCCGCTGCGCTTCACCAACGTGCCGCACCTCAACGACATCTCTACCATGCTGCGCCTGCTGGGCGACATGGGCGTCGGTGTCACCATGGACGGCGTGGACGGTCTGGTGCTCGACGGCAACGGCCTGAACAATCCGGTCGCCTCGTACGAGATGGTCAAGACCATGCGCGCCTCCATCCTCGTCCTCGGGCCGCTGGTCGCCCGCTGTGGCGAAGCGCGCGTCTCGCTACCCGGCGGCTGCGCCATTGGCGCCCGGCCGGTCGACCAGCACATCAAGGGCCTGCAGGCGATGGGCGCCGAGATCAAGGTCGAGCAGGGCTACGTGCATGCCAAGGCGACGCGCCTGAAGGGCGCCCGCATCTGCACCGACATGGTCACCGTGACCGGCACCGAGAACCTGATGATGGCCGCCTGTCTGGCCGAGGGCGAGACGATCATCGAGAACGCCGCGCGCGAGCCGGAAGTGGTCGACCTCGCCAACTGCCTGGTCAGCATGGGCGCCCGCATTTCCGGCGCCGGCACCGACGTGATCCGCATCCAGGGCGTCGACAAATTGCACGGTGCGACGCACGCAATCATGCCGGACCGCATCGAGACCGGCACCTACCTGTGCGCCGCCGCGGTGACCGGCGGCAACGTGCGCCTGACGAAGACGTCGGCCGCCTACCTCGACACCGTCGTGGACAAGCTGATGGATGCCGGCTGCGAGATCGTCGTCGAGCGCGACGCCATCCGTCTCGCCGCGCCGCCGCGCCTGAAGGCGGTCAGCCTGCGCACGGCACCGTATCCGGCCTTCCCGACCGACATGCAGGCGCAGTTCATGGCCATCAACTGCGTCGCCGACGGCGTCGCCACCATTCGCGAGACGATTTTCGAAAACCGCTTCATGCACGTAAACGAGCTGATGCGGCTCGGCGCCAACATCCAGATCGAGGGCAACAACGCCATCGTCCGCGGCGTCGCCGGCCTGGAAGGGGCGGCGGTGATGGCCACCGACCTGCGCGCCTCGGCCTCGCTCGTCATCGCCGGCCTGGTCGCCCAGGGCGAAACGCTGATCGACCGCATCTACCACCTCGACCGCGGCTACGAGCGGATCGAGGAAAAACTGGCCCGTCTCGGCGCCCAGGTGCGGCGCATCAGCTGAGTGCGGCGGCCGGGCGCGTGCGTCCCGGCCGGTCTTTTCCGGGGCTGATGAAAAAAAACCTTTGCGTTCTCGCCGGCCTGGGCCATACTTCCGGACTCGGGTTTCCAGGCAGTGTGTTGTTCCTGCACCGTAATCGGTTTGTCAGCTCCTCGGTCTTGGTTCTCGTGTTTTTCAATTTTTCCCAAGGAAGCATTCAAAATGGCAACTGGTACCGTCAAGTGGTTTAACGACGCCAAGGGTTTTGGTTTCATCTCCCCGTCCGAAGGCGGCGAAGACCTCTTCGCTCACTTCTCCGCGATTCAAGGCAACGGTTTCAAGACCCTGGCCGAAAACCAGAAGGTGACCTTCGATGTCGTCACCGGCCCGAAGGGCAAGCAGGCCGCCAACATCCGCCCGGCCGAATAAGCCGCGGATTCGCCTGTATCGAAAGCCCGGTTCGCCGGGCTTTTTGCTTTTGGGGCCGCGGTAGCTGTGGCCCCTTTGCGTTAAAATCGCCCTTTTGCCCGCGAGACCGCCCGTGACCGGTATCACCATTGCCCTTTCCAAGGGCCGCATCTTCGATGAAACCCTGCCGCTGCTGGCCGCCGCCGGCATCGTGCCGAGCGAGAACCCGGAAACTTCGCGCAAGCTGATCATCGAGACCAATCGTCCGGAAGTGCGCGTCGTCATCGTTCGCGCCACCGATGTGCCGACCTACGTCCAGTACGGTGCCGCCGACCTCGGCGTGGCCGGCAAGGACGTGCTGATCGAGCACGGCGGCGAGGGCCTCTATTCGCCGCTCGACCTCAATATCGCCAAGTGCCGGATGATGGTCGCCGTGCCGGACGGTTTCGACTACGCCCGCGCCGTGCGCCAGGGCGCCCGCCTGAAGGTGGCTTCCAAGTACATCAAGACGGCGCGCGAACATTTCGCCAGCAAGGGGGTCCATGTGGATCTGATCAAGCTCTACGGCTCGATGGAACTGGCCCCGCTGGCCGGGCTGGCCGACGCCATCGTCGACCTAGTGTCGACCGGCGGCACGCTGAAGGCCAACAAGCTGGTCGCCTGCGAGCACATCATGGACATTTCCTCGCGCCTGGTGGTCAATCAGGCGGCGCTGAAGGTCAAGCGTGAAACCCTGCAACCGATTATCGACGCCTTTGCCCGGGCGGTGGAGAAATAAGCCTATGGTCGCCATCCAACGCCTGGCCACGTCCGACGCCGATTTCGCCGCCCGGCTCGATGCGCTGCTCGCCTTCGAGGCGGCGGCCGACGAGAACATCGAGCGTACCGTCGCCGGCATCCTGGCTGATGTGAAGACGCGCGGCGATGCCGCCGTCGTCGACTACACCAACAAGTTCGACCGGCTGACGGCCGGCGCCATGGCTGATCTCGAACTGTCGCGGGAAGAATTGCAGAAGGCGCTCGACGGCCTGCCGGCCGACCGCCGCGCCGCGCTCGAAGCCGCCGCTGGGCGCATCCGCGCCTACCATGAGCGGCAGCGCCTGGACGGCTGGTCGTATACCGAGGCCGACGGCACCCTGCTCGGCCAGATGATCACTCCGCTCGACCGCGTCGGCCTCTACGTGCCCGGCGGCAAGGCGGCCTATCCGTCGTCGGTGCTGATGAACGCGATCCCGGCCAAGGTGGCCGGGGTCAAGGAACTGATCATGGTCGTGCCGACGCCGGGCGGCGAGAAGAATCAACTGGTGCTGGCGGCGGCCTGCCTGGCCGGCGTCGACCGGGTGTTCACCATCGGCGGCGCCCAGGCCGTCGGTGCGCTGGCCTACGGCACCCAGACCGTGCCGCAGGTCGACAAGATTGTCGGACCCGGCAACGCCTACGTGGCCACGGCCAAGCGCCGGGTGTTCGGCATCGTCGGCATCGATATGGTCGCCGGCCCCTCGGAAATCCTCGTTGTCTCCGACGGCTCGGGCAACCCGGACTGGGTGGCGATGGACCTTTTCTCGCAGGCCGAGCACGACGAATTGGCGCAGTCGATCCTGATCTGCACCGACGCAGGCTTCATCGAGCGCGTGCAGGCCAGCATCGAGAAGCTGCTGCCGACCATGCCGCGCCAGGCCGTGATCCGCACCTCGCTGACGGACCGCGGCGCCTTCATCCACGTCCGCGACATGAACGAGGCGGTGGCCATCGCCAACCGCGTCGCGCCGGAACACCTGGAACTCGCGCTCGATAACCCGGACCCGTGGGTGGAACAGATCCACCACGCTGGCGCCATCTTCATCGGCCACTACACCTCGGAGTCGCTGGGCGACTACTGCGCCGGCCCGAACCACGTGCTGCCGACCTCCGGCAGCGCGCGCTTCTCGTCGCCGCTTGGCGTCTACGACTTCCAGAAGCGCACCAGCCTGATCAAGGTGTCGCCGGCCGGCGCCCAGACGCTGGGGCGCATCGCCTCGATGCTGGCGCACGGTGAAGGCCTGCCGGCGCACGCCAAGTCGGCCGAGTTCCGGCTGCAGGACTGAGGCGCGTCCGACCTTGCCGTCCGCGTCTACGGCCCCCCAAAACCGCCCGGACCTCCGGGCGCTTTTTTTGGGCTTTTCCGCGGTCGGCCTGTCGGGTTTCGGCGGCGTGCTGCCCTTTGCCCGGCGCATGCTGGTCGAGCAGCGGCGCTGGATGACGGCTGAGGAATTCAATGCCCAGCTCGGGCTGTGCCAGTTCCTGCCCGGACCGAACGTGGTCAATCTGGCGGTGCTGGTCGGCAAGCGCCATGGCGGATTGGCCGGTGCGCTGGTCGCCCCGTTCGGCTTGCTGGCCGGACCGGTCGCGATTGTTCTGCTGCTGGCGCTGCTCTACGACGCCTACGGCAGCCTGCCGGTAGCCCAGTCGATGCTGCGCGGCATCGCCGCCGTCGGCGCCGGCCTGCTGTTCGCCATGGCCTGGCGGATGGGCATGGCGCTGCGCGACAAGGCGGCCTTCTTGCCCTTCACGGTGCTGGTCGTCACCGCCATCGCCTGGCTGCGCTGGCCGATGCTGTGGGTGATGCTGGGCGGCCTGGCGCTGTCGGGCGGCCTTGCCTACTGGCGGCTGGGGCGGCGATGAACACTGTCGTCGAGCTGTTCGGCGAGTTCCTCGTTCTCTCGTTCATCGCCTTTGGCGGCGCGACGGCGCTGCTGCCGGAAATGCACCGGGTGGTCGTCGAGCAGCACCAGTGGCTGGACGACACCACCTTCACCCATCTCTACGCCATCGCCCAGGCGGCGCCCGGGCCGAACGTGCTGGTCGTCACGCTGATCGGCTGGAAGGTCGCGGGCCTCGCCGGGGCCCTGGCGGCGACGCTGGCCATGTGCCTGCCGATGAGCGTTCTGATCTATCTGCTGATCGACCGCTGGGACCGTTTTGCCGGCCGTCGCTGGCAGCAGGCGGTCAGTCTCGGTGTGGCGCCGCTGGCGGTCGGCCTGGTCTTTTCCGGCGCCACGCTGATCGCCCAGGCGGCCGGGCTGGGGCCGGTCGGCTGGGGACTGCTGCTGTTCACCGTCGGCGTCAGCGTGAAAACCAAGTGGCATCCGTTGTGGCTGATCGCCTGCGGTGCGGCACTGGGCCTGCTCGGCCTGACCTGATCGCGCGGCGGGCGATAACTATCTCACGGTAGTTCGCCGCCCGGCCCGGTAGACTCCAGTCCATATGGATATCGGGTCGAAGCCAATGCACGCCGCCTGCCGCCTGGGAATCGCCTTCGGGTTTGCCGCCTGTGCCGGTCTGGCCGCGGCTGCGGCCGATCCGCAGGCGGCCCGCTATTACGAAGATGCGCTGAAGCGCTTCGACAACCGGGATACGGCCGGCGCCGTGATCCAGCTGAAGAATGCCATCCAGCGGGACCGGAGCATGCTGGCCGCGCAGGTGCTGCTCGGCAAGGCGTTGTTGATGGAGGGGGATCCGATCGGCGCCGAAGTGGCGTTCGACGAGGCACTGCGCCTGGGGGTCGATCGCAGCGAGGTGATCCTGCTGTTTGGCCAGTCCCTGCTGATGCAGGGCAAGTTCGACGCCATCCTGACCCGCCTCGAACCGGCCGGTCTGGCCGCCGGCTTGCGCCGCGACGTGCTGCTGCTGCGGGCCAAGGCCCATGCCGAGCGCGGCAGTCCGCTGCTGGCCGAGAAGGCGCTGGAGGAAGCGCTGGCCATCGATCCCCGCTCGGCCCGGGTCAAGGCCGCGCAAGG
>DASUZG010000383.1:0-3825 GCA_036376995.1 Azonexus sp.
TCCTGCGCGAGGTGCACCATGCCCAGGTCTTCCGCCTGCTCGCCCAGGACATTTCCGGCCTGCAGACCATCGAGCACCTCTCCGACCACCTGACCGAACTGGCCGACACCATCGTCCAGGAAACCCTGCCGCTGTGCTGGCAGACCATCAAGAAACGGCACTGCGCCAGCCCCAAGTTCGCCGTCATCGGCTACGGCAAGATGGGCGGCAAGGAACTCGGCTACGCCTCCGACCTCGACCTCGTCTATCTCTACGACGACGCCGACCAGGAAGCTCCGGAGAATTACACCCGCCTCGGCCAGCGCCTGAACACCTGGCTGTCCAGCCAGACCTCGGCCGGCATCCTGTTCGAGACCGACCTGCGCCTGCGCCCGAACGGCGACGCCGGCCTGCTCGCCGTCTCGGTCGAGGCCTTCCGCGACTACCAGCTCGGCAAGGCCTGGGTCTGGGAGCACCAGGCGCTGACCCGCGCCCGTTTCTGCGCCGGTGATCCGGCGGTCGGCCAGCGCTTCGAGACCATCCGCATCGAGATCCTGCGCCAGCAGCGCGATCTCGACCACCTGCGCGCCGAGGTCGTGGCCATGCGCCAGAAGATGATCGATGCGCACGCCTCGAAGAGCGCCACCGAGTTCGGCCTCAAGCACGACCCGGGCGGCATCATCGACGTCGAGTTCATTGTCCAGTACCTGGTACTCGGCTACGCCCACCGCTACCCGGACCTCTGCAGCAATCTCGGCAACATCGCGCTGTTGCGCATTGCCGGCGAGCTCGGGCTGATCGACCGGCAACAGGCGGAAGCGGCCGGCAACGCCTATCGCGAATACCGCCGCCTGCAGCACGCCAGGCGCCTGACGGCAACGCCCAAGGCGCCGATCCCGGTCGAGCAGGTGGAGCGCCACATCGCCGCGGTGCGCGCGCTGTGGCAGGCGGTCCTGGGCGCCTGAGCGACAAAAAAGCCGCCCGCGGGCGGCTTTTGTTCGATCGATCCGGCCCTAACGCTTCAGAGAATCGCGGATCTCGCGCAGCAGCAGCACGTCTTCCGGCGCCGGCGCATCCGGAGCCGGAGCCGGTTCTTCCTTGCGCAGGCGATTGAGCTGCTTGACCATCATGAAGATGATGAAGGCCAGGATGATGAAATTGACCAGGATGGTCAGGAAGTTGCCGTAGGCGAACACCGGGATGCCGGCCTTCTTCAGGTCGGCCAGCGTCGCCAGGTGCTGCGGGTTGTCGCCGAGCACGATAAACAGGTTGGAAAAATCGAGCTTGCCGAGCACCAGACCGACCAGCGGCATGATCAGGTCGGCGACGATGGAATCGACGATCTTGCCGAAGGCGGCGCCGACGATGACGCCGACCGCCAGATCGACGGCATTGCCCTTGACCGCGAATTCCTTGAATTCCTGGATGATGCTCATGGCGTGGTTCCCCCGGGTGAATGACGACAGGCCGATTATTCGCGGCGCCTTACGCCAGCGTCAAGCTGCTTGTCACGCCCGCAGGCCGCGCTGCAGGCGTTCGACGCCGGCACGCAGCGTCGCCTCCTGCTTGGCGAAGCAGAAGCGCACCACGCGGTCGTCGCGACCGTCGGCGTAGAAGGCCGAGACCGGAATCACCGCGACACCGACTTCGCGCGTCAGCCATTCGGCGAATTGGCGATCCGGCTTGTCCGAAAAATGGCCGTAGCGCGCCAGCTGGAAATAGGTGCCGCGGCAAGGCAGCAGCTCGAACGGCGTATCGGCCATCAGACGGCGGAAGAAGTCGCGCTTCTCCTCGTAGAAGGCGGCCAGCCCCAAGTGGCGCGAGGCATCCTGCATGTAGTCGGCGAGTGCCAGCTGCGACGGGGTGTGCACGGTGAACACGTTGAACTGGTGCACCTTGCGGAACTCGGCCATCAGCGCCGCCGGACCGACCACGTAGCCGATCTTCCAGCCGGTGATGTGATAGGTCTTGCCGAAGCTGGAGACGACGATGCTGCGCGCCGCCAGTTCCGGATGGCCGGCGAGGCTGGCGTGCCGTTCGCCGTCGAACAGGATGTGCTCGTAGACCTCGTCGGAGAGGATCACGATGTCGGTGCCGCGCACCAGCTCGGCCAGGCGGTCGAGATCGGCGGCGGTGAGCAGGCTGCCGGTCGGGTTGTGCGGCGAATTGACGATGATCAGCCGCGTCTTCGGCGTGATCAGTTGCCGCACCTGATCCCAGTCCGGCGCGTAGTCGGGAAAGTGCAGCTGCGCCGGGACGGCGGTGCCGCCGACCGTCTCGATGGCCGGCACGTAGCTGTCGTAGACCGGCTCGAAGACGATCACCTCGTCGCCCGGCCGGACGAAAGCGGCAATCGCCGTGAAGATGGCCTGCGTCGCGCCGGCGGTGACGGTGACTTCGCTCTCGGCGTCGAAGCGGGCGCCGTACAGCGCCGCCACCTTGTCCGCGATGGCCTGGCGCAGTTCCGGCACGCCGGCCATCGGCGGATACTGGTTGCGCCCGGCCAGCATGTGCCGGTGCATGGCGTCGAACAGCGAACGGTCGGCCTGGAAATCGGGGAAGCCCTGTGACAGGTTGACCGCCCCGCACTCGGCGGCAAGGCGCGACATCACGGTGAAAATGGTGGTTCCCATCCGCGGGAAGCGGGAGTCGATGCGAACGCTGGTTTCCATGGCCTGACGGGTAGTTCGTGAGCAATGCACTATGCCACAATGCGGCACCATGAACATCGACGGCACCCCCACCCGCACCCTGCGCGCCTATCCGGAAAAGCGCGTCATCGACATCATCGACCAGACCCGCCTGCCGCACGCGCTGCACTGGGTCCGCGTCGCCACGCTGCAACAGGCGGCGCACGCGATCCGCGCCATGCAGGTGCGCGGCGCGCCTCTGATCGGCGCCACCGCCGCCTACGGGCTGGCCATCGCCCTCGCCGCCGACGCTTCCGACGCGCATCTGCAGGAGGCTGCCGCCACCCTCGGCGCGACGCGGCCGACGGCAGTCAACCTGCACTGGGCGCTGGCCCGCATGCAGGCCGTACTGGCGCGCCTGACGCCGGCCATGCGCGAATGCGCGGCGTGGACCGAAGCGGCGGCGATCGCCGAGGAGGACGTCGCCCAGAATGCCGCCATCGGCCGCCACGGTCTCGGCCTGCTGCGCCCGCTGGTGCGCCGCGAGCGGCCGCTGAACGTGATGACCCACTGCAACGCCGGCTGGCTGGCCACCGTCGACTGGGGCACCGCGCTGTCGCCGGTCTATGCCGCCCACGGCGCCGGCCTGCCGGTGCATGTCTGGGTTTCGGAAACGCGGCCGCGCAACCAGGGCCTGCTGACTGCCTGGGAACTGGCGCAGCACGGCGTGCCGCACACCGTCGCCGCCGACAACGCCGCCGGCATCCTGATGCGCGAAGGCCGCGTCGATGCGGTGATCGTCGGCGCCGACCGCATCGCCGCCAACGGCGATATCGCCAACAAGGTCGGCACCTACCTGAAGGCGCTGGCCTGCGCCGACGCGGGCATTCCCTTCTACGTCGCGGCGCCGCGCTCGACGCTCGATTTCACCTGCCCGGACGGCGCCGCGATCCCGATCGAAGAGCGCGACGGCGACGAGCTGCGCGTGGTGCACGGCTTCGACCCAAACGGCGTGCCGTCGGCGCTGCTGCAACTCGCCCCCGGCGAGGCGGTGGCCAACCCGGCCTTCGACGTGACGCCGGCCCGCC
Source organism: Azonexus sp. (assembly GCA_036376995.1). Taxonomy (GTDB): domain Bacteria; phylum Pseudomonadota; class Gammaproteobacteria; order Burkholderiales; family Rhodocyclaceae; genus Azonexus. Next base: position 3,698 of record DASUZG010000383.1, read on the forward strand.
TCGTCACCGCCATCATCACCGAGCGCGGCGTCTGCCCGGCCAGCCGCGACGGCCTGCTCGGCCTGTACCCGGAAGCAGCCCGTGGCTGACCTGCGCGATGCCCTGATCGCCACCGCCTGCGCGCTGCA
>DASUZG010000384.1:0-4069 GCA_036376995.1 Azonexus sp.
ACCGCGACCGCCAGCTTTTCCCGGCCGACGGTGCCGCTGGACCTGACGGCGGCGACCTGTGCCGCCAACCGGGCCAGCGCCGGCGGGCCGTTCTGGCTGCTCGACATCGGTGTGGCGATCAACGACGCCGACGTCACGGCCGGCCTGAGCGGCAACGACATGAATGCCGCCAGCACCGGCGTCTGCGCCGGCAGCAATTGCACCGCCCGCAAGATCGGCAGCACCGCCGCCGTGCATGGCCGGCTGTGGCTGAACAGCGCCTATGGTTCCGAGATGCTGCCGCTGGCGGTGCCGGTGCTGGCCCAGTACTGGAGCAAGGACGGCTGGCTGCGCAACGTCAATGACAGTTGCAGCCCGGTGATGCAACCGACGCGCCAGGATACCGGCAACGGCGGCCTGACCTTCTACGCCAATACCGGGCGCAATGCGCTGGCGCCCGGCGAAGTCATCGCCCAGATGGGCGGCTCGACCGCCAGCAGCGTCAACCTGCTGGCCGGCGATGCGCGCCTGGTGCTGCGCAATCCGGCCAGTAGCGCGCAGGGGCCGGGCGATGGCAATTTCGGTTATGTCGATGTAATTGGCGCCAAGCTGACGCCCGGCAGCTGGCTGCCGCCCAGTGCGAATGCCCGCGCCTGTTTCGGCGCCTGCGGTCCGCGCTCGCCGGTGATCTATTTGCGCGAGAGCTATTGAGCTTTCAAAAAAGTCATTGAAAAATAATGTGTTAATGGATATTCTTCGGATAAAACATGAGGTCTAGGGGCAATGTTGCCGATATTCGCGGCTAAATTTCAGGAAGGGTGGATGGCGGTGGTCCGTCGCCGGGCGCGACTCGATCTTGCCCATGTCATTCACGGTTCCGGCCAACGCCCGCGGATAGAGGCACTCGACTCTTTCGCCAGTGACGGCGAAGACGATGCCCTGAGCCGCCTGGCCCAGGCGCGCGGCCTGAAGAAATTCCGCTGCGTCACCCTGCTCGGCGAGAGCGACTACCGGATCAGCCAGCTGGAAGCCCCGGGCGTGCCGGCCGAGGAGCGGGCGCAGGCCCTGCGCTGGCGGCTGAAGGATGTCGTCGATTTCCCGGTCGAGGATGCGGCGCTCGATGTGGTCGACATTCCCACGGAAGGCGGCCGGCAGCCGCTGGTACTGGCCGTGGCCGCGCCGCGCGCGGCGGTCGGCGAACGGATGGCCGGCTTTCATCAGGCCCGGCTGCGGCTGGAAGCGATCGACATTCCGGAGATGGCGGTGCGCAACGTCGCCGCGCTGTTCGAGGAGACCAACCGCGGCCTCGCCTTCCTGCTGCTCAACGACGAGGAAAGCCTGTTCGTCATCACTTTCCGCGGCGAACTGTGCCTGTCGCGGCGCATCGACATGACCGCGCTGGCGCTGGCACCGGACGATGCGGAACGCCGCCGCCAGGCGCGCGAACGCCTGGCCCTCGAACTGCAGCGCACGCTGGACAATTTCGACCGCCAGTTCGGCTTCGTCTCGGTCTCGCGCCTGGTCGTCGCCAGCGAGCGCGACAGCGAAGGGCTGACTGCCGACCTGCGGGAAAACCTGTACCTGCCGGTGCTGGCGATGGATCTCGCCGAGGTCGCCGATTTCACCGCACTGCCCGAGTTGCGCCAGGCCGAACGCCAGGCCCAGGGCCTGCTGGCCATCGGCGCGGCACTGCGGAGCGCGGCATGAGCCAGCAGATCAACCTGCTGCTGCCCGAACTGCGGCCGCGCTTCGACTGGCTGGCCTTGCCGCTGGTCGCCGGCGCTGCCGCGGCCGGCCTGGTGCTGCTGCTCGCCATCGGCCAGTTCCAGGGCGGGCGCGAGGCGCGGCTGGCGGCTACGGCCGCCGATGTCGACGGCCAGGTGCAGAACCTGCAACAGCAGGTACAGGCGCTCGGCCCGTCGGTCGCTGCACGCAAGGCCAATCCGGCGCTGCAGGACGAGATTGCCGCGCTGCGCACTGGTGCCGACCAGCGCCGCGAAGTGCTGGCCTACGTTGCCCGTGACACCGGTCAGGGGGCTCCGGGCTTCTCGGCGATGCTGCAGGGCTTCGCCCGACAACATCTGGACGGCGTCTGGCTGGTCGGTTTCGGCCTCAGCCACGGCGGCCTGGAAATCCGCGGCCGGCTGCTCGATCCGGCCCTGCTGCCGCGCTATATCGCCCGCCTCAATGGCGATGCGGCCTTCGACGGCCGCCGCTTCGCCGCCCTCGAAATGAAGGGCGTCGCCCCGCAGGCGGTCCCGGCGGCGAGCGACAGCGCCCCGGTCAGGCTGCCGCCGCCCCATACCGAATTCGTGCTGCGCACCGAGGCCGCGCCGATGCTGGAGAAAAAGCCATGAAGGCCCTGCGCGACCACTGGGCGCGTCTCGGCAGCCGCTATGCCGGCCTGGCGCGGCGGGAAAAGGCGCTGCTGGCGGTGGCGCTGGTGCTGGCGCCGCTGCTGATCGGCGACAGCCTGCTGCTCGAGCCGCAGCGCAAGCGCCTGCTGGCCAAGGAGCGCGGCATCGCGCAGCAGTCGGCGACGCTGGCGACGCTGCAGGCCCAGGTGACGGCGTTGCAGCAGCAATTGCAGCAGGATCCGGATGCCGGGGCCAAGGCACAGATCGCCGCCCTGCAGGGTGAGCAGCAGCAGCTCGAAGCCGAACTGCAGGCGCTTGGCTCGACGCTGGTCCGGCCCGAAGAGATGAATGCCTTGCTGGAGCGCCTGCTGGCCCGCCAGCCCGGCCTGCGCCTGCTCAGCCTGAAGACGCTGAAGCCGGAAAGCGTGCTCGGCGCCAAGGCCGCTGCCGCCGAGCCGGCCACGGCGACGGCCAAGCCGGCGGCCGAGCGCTTCGATCTTTACCGCCACGGCGTCGAAATCCGCGTCGAAGGCAGCTTCGCCGACCTGCAGGCCTACCTGCTGCAGCTCGAACGCTCGCCGCAGCGCCTGCTGTGGCAACAACTGCAGTACCAGGTCGGCGAGTACCCGAGGGCGGAGATGAGTCTGCTGGTTTATACCTTGAGCGCGGATCGGTCATGGCTGGCCTTGTGAGACGCCTCGTCCTGCTGACGCTCGGCCTGCTGCTGGCCGGCGGCGCGCTGGCCGCCGACCCGACCCGGCCGCCGGAGGCCTGGCTGCAGCCGGGGGCGGCTACCGCCGGCAGCGAGGGCGGCCTGCGCCTGCAGTCGGTGCTGCTGCCGCAGCGCGGCCGGCCGCTGGCCATCATCGGCGGCCAGACGGTGCCGCTCGGCGGCCGCTACGGCGACGCGACGCTGGTCCGCGTCAGCGAGCGCGAGGCGGTGCTGCAGGGGCCGGACGGGGTGGTGCGGCTGTACCTGACCCCAGATGTCGACAAACGGATGATCGTGCCAGCCGCTGGCAACAAGGCGCGGACGGCCGCGCAAGGGAAGGAAACGCGATGAGCAGAATGTGCATGGTGGCCCTCGCCGGGCTGGTTCTCGGAGGCTGCAACAGTCAGCACGCCTATCGCGGCGACACCTATCAGCGCATCGGCCAGGAAATGCAGGCGGCGGCGGACAGCAAGCCGAACCGCCAGGCGGTCAACGACGCGCTGGGCCGGGCAGTGATGCCGCCGCTGCAGCTGGAGGCGCCGGAAGCGGAAAAGCCCGAGCCGCGTTTCAACTTGGCGGTGAACAATGCGCCGACGGCGCAGGTGCTGCATGCCGTGGTTTCCGGAACGCCGTACAGCATGACCTTTCCGCCGGAGCTGGACGGCACGGTCAGCCTGAACCTGAAGAACGTCACTGTCCGCGAGGTGCTCGACACCCTGCGCGACGTTTACGGCTACGACTACCGCATCCAGAACAAGCGCATCCACGTCCAGCCGAACGCGATGCAGACGCGGGTGTTCAAGATCAACTACCTGGCTAACCGGCGCCAGGGCATCAGCGAAATGCGCGTCACTGGCAGTTCGCCGACTACCAGTTCCAGCTCCAACGGCCAGAGCGGCAGCGGCGGCACGTCCTCCGGCGGCTCCACCACCGGCACGACCACCCGGGCGCCCGACAGCGCCCAGGTCAAGACCACCTCCGACTACGACTTCTGGAAGGAGCTGGCGACCGCGCTGACCGT
>DASUZG010000385.1:0-4486 GCA_036376995.1 Azonexus sp.
GCGCTTGACCTGGAAGCGCTCGCCGGCATCCACGCCGTCATACCAGCCCCATGGCCGATAGACCTTGCGGTGCCACTGGGCCACCGGACGCCCCTCGCTTTTCAGGCGATCGACGATTTTCTTCACGTCCTGCGTCGCCTCGTGGTGCGCCACCAGCACCGCATCATTGGTCTCGACCACCACCAGATTGCTGAGGCCGATACAGGCGACCAGCCGGTTTTCGGCAATGGCCAGGGTGTCGCGGCAGCCCTCGAGCAGCACGTCGCCGCGCCAGGCGTTGCCGTCTTCACTCTTCGGCAGGACCTTCCACAGTGCATCCCAGGCTCCGACGTCGGACCAGCCGGCAGTCAGCGGAATCACCGCGCTCCGCGGCAAGCCGGGAGCGCCGCCGGTAAGGCGTTCCATTACGGCGTAGTCGATCGAATCGGCAGGACACTGGGCAAAGGCCGCCTGATCGACACGCACGAAATCGCCATCCTCGCTGCCGCCCGCCAAGGCCAGCCGACAGGCGGCCAGGATGTCCGGCCGGCACTGTTCGAGCGCCGCCAGCCAGGTCGATGCAAGCAGCACGAAGATACCGCTGTTCCACAGGAAATCGCCGGCATCGAGATAGGCCTGCGCCGTCGCGCGATCGGGCTTTTCGACGAAACGGGCCAGCGCGAACGCGGCAACGTCTTCGGTCAGCGCGTCGCCCTGCTGGATGTAGCCGTAGCCGGTTTCCGGACAATCCGGCGTGATGCCGAAAGTAACCGCCATTCCCGCCTCGGCCAGCGCCACGGCACGGCCCACCGCGGACCGGAAGACGGGCTCGTCGAGAATCACGTGATCGGCCGGCATCACGACCAGCACCGGGTCACCGCCCTGTTGCTGCCCCCACAGCGCCGCCAGGGTCAAGGCCGGTGCAGTATTGCGCCCGAACGGCTCGAGCAGCGCCCGGCCACGCTTGCCGAGCAGCCGCATCTGCTCGGCGGCAACGAAACGGTGCTCCTCGTTGCACACCAGCAGCGGCTCGGCCAGCCCTTCCAGCCCGTCGAGGCGGGCGATGGTCGCCTGCAGCATCGACTGCTGCCCAACCAGCGGCAGCAGCTGTTTGGGATATTTCTCGCGCGACAGCGGCCACAGGCGGGTGCCCGCCCCGCCTGAAAGGACAACGGGAAGAATGGTATTCATGTGCGATCAGATAACAGTGAAAGGTTCGGAGTCGAAGAATAAGGCCCGTCCAGGCCATGACCGGGGCCGCGATACGCTGACAGCAGCCGATGCCCGGTTACAGCTTTTTTAGGTATTCCTTGGTAAACACCCGCTCGGGCAGGTCGCGTAGCTTCATCTCGGAGTATTCCAGCACCGATTTTTCGCCGCCGCGTAGTGCATCCTCCATCACCAGGCGGGTCGGCCGCACCTTGCCGGCCAATGTCTTGAAATCCTCGTAACTAGCCTTCTTCAGCAGGCGGTTGGAAAGCGAATAAAACTCGGCCTTGAACGGCCAGGAATTTTTCTGGTTAACCCAGTACATCACCTTCTGATAGGTCACCGAACGGTCGACCGCGAGCAGTTCAAGGACCACGTAGTTCTCCCCGTCGATGGTCTCGTTGCGCACCACCTTCGGATTGTAGTCACCGGCGAAATTGGCCCGCGCCAGATCGCCATTCGCCACCTGCCCGGTCAACCGCTGGGCCAGCGAGATGCGCACCGGCTGCGACACTTCCGGCATGAACACCCACAGGTCGCGGCCCTTCATCAGGATGATCTGGCCACGCTCGGAGGCCGGTTCGGTCACCATCACCACGGTATTCTCGTTGCCCTTCGACAACACCCGGTACTTGCGCTGTTCCGGCGTCCGCTCGGGCTGGCTGGTGTTGATGACGATATCCACCTGGAAGCCTTCGGCCGGGAAGCGTACCTGGTCGGCCTTTTCCACTATACTGCGCGCATAGGCATCATCCGCCTGATCCGCCACGGCTGGCTGGGCCACCGCTCCGGCCGAGGCGAACAACAGGACGGTGCCGGAGAGCAGCAGGCAGATCCACCCGTTCAGCGGCTTGGCACAATTGCGTAACATAGGCATCTCCTCGCACATGTTCATCGTCATTTCTTCCGCACTCCTTCCGGCATGAGCAGCGTCGTCCGCATCGAACGCGTGTTCAAGGAATACCTGCTTGGCGAACAGGTCGTCCAGGCGCTCAATGATATTACACTGGCCATCGAGCCCGGGGTCTTCCTGGCCATCTCCGGCCCGTCCGGCAGCGGCAAGACGACCATGCTCAACCTGATCGGCTGCATCGACCGGCCGACCAGCGGCAGCATCTACATCAACGAGGAAAACGTCTCGCAAAAGTCTGCCAACGAACTGGCTGACCTACGCGCCCGCTCGATCGGCTTCATCTTCCAGACCTTCAACCTGCTGCCGGTACTGTCGGCGGCCGAAAACGTCGAATACCCGCTGCTCAGGCGCAAGGACATCACGGCAGCCGAGCGCAAACGGCGCGTCGATTATTTCCTCGACATCGTCGGGCTCGGCAAATATGCCAACAACCGCCCCAACCAGTTGAGCGGTGGTCAGCGCCAGCGGGTAGCCATCGCCCGCGCCCTGGCCGTCAAGCCGGCCATCGTGCTGGCCGACGAACCGACGGCCAACCTGGACAAGGCCACCGGCATCGAGATTCTCAAGTTGATGAAAATGATCAACGAGCGCCTCGGTACCACGTTCATTTTCTCGACGCACGACCAGAAGGTCATCGACCATGCCAATCGCCTGGTCAAGGTCGAGGACGGTGCCATCAAGGCTTTTGGTGTGCGCAGCCCGAAACACAACTGGAACATCGCCCGTGTGCACAACCCGTCGGACCTGGCCGCCGGAACCATCCCCCAATAATCATCTCAGGATCAGCACCGTGTTTTCCAATGCCACCGCCCTTCTCCGCCTGACTGCCATCGCCGCCGCCTGCCTCAGCCTCAGTGCGCAAGCCGCCGATGACCGCGAATCGCTGTTCGGCGACGACCTGCCGGCGGCCGACAACAAGACCGAAACCGCAGGCGCCGGCGTAAGAGGCTTCGTCCAGTTCGAACTGGCACGCACCACCGCCGATCCCGACCACTGGTCGAAGATGCGGACCCGGGCCGATCTGAGCAGTCAGGGACGGTTCAGCGACAGCATAAAATGGAAACTGGGCGCACGCATCGACTACGACGCGGTCTATGGCGTCGACGATTTCTATCCGGGCGCCGTCGAGAACGACCAGCGTACCGGCTTCGATCTGCGCGAAAACTATCTCGACATCAACGCCGGCGGCTGGGATTTCCGGCTCGGTCGGCAACATGTCGTATGGGGCGAGATGGTCGGCCTGTTTTTCGCCGACGTCGTTTCGGCACGCGACATGCGTGAATTCATCCTGCCGGATTTCGACCAGTTGCGCACACCGCAATGGGCGGCCCGCGCCGAGTATTTTGGCGACGACTTTCACGGTGAACTGCTGTGGATTCCCGTCGCCACCTACGACAACATCGGCAAGCCCGGCGCCGAGTTCTACCCGTTCCAGCCGGTGCCACCCGGATTCACCGCCCGCTACCGCGACGAGGACCGCCCGGCACGCAACCTCGACAACATGAACTATGGTCTGCGCCTGTCCACGCTGCGCAACGGCTGGGACATTTCCGGCTTCTACTACCGCAGCAGCGACATCAACGCGACCTTCTACCGCGCACCGATCACCGGCCCGGTCATAACCTACCAGGCCCGCCACGACCGCATCCACCAGACCGGCGGAACGCTGACCAAGGATTTCGGCGACATCGTCCTCAAGGCCGAAGGCGTCTACACCCGCGGCCGCAGCTTCACCCTGCTCGACCTGGCCGACGCCAACGGCGTAGCGCAACAAAACACCCTGGACTGGGCGGCTGGTCTCGATTTCACGCTGAGCCCCGACACCCGACTCAACCTGCAGATCTTCCAGCGGCAGTTTTTTGACCACAACCCCTACCTGATCGCCGACAAGCGTGAAAACGGCTACAGCGTGCTGGTCAACAGCAAACTCCTGTCCAATTGGGAAGCCCAGGCTCTGGTCATCGCCAGCGCCAACCGTACCGATTGGCTGTTCCGCCCTCGCCTGACCTGGAATTTCGAACGCAACTGGCGCTGGCTGATCGGTGCTGACGTGTTCAAGGGGCCATCCCTGGGCATGTTCGGGCGCTACGACCAGCAGGATCGGGTGTATTCGGAAATTCGCTACAGTTTCTAGAAGCTCTCACTCTCCTGAGTAGCAGCGTACGGCTGCCTATTCAGCGCTCCGCCGCAAGCCCTACGCCATCCAGACGCAGCGGAAGTCTGCCCCACCCAAAACGGGTGCCTCGGCTTTAAACGGCCTACAAACCCGTATTCAGTAGCCATCCCCCATTCCAGGAAAAACAGCAAGCAGAACTCCCAGTGGGCGTATGTCTTTATGGGCCCCGCCCCACCATACGCGTATCGCATACAACCACCCCCCCCGTC
>DASUZG010000386.1:0-3997 GCA_036376995.1 Azonexus sp.
CGCCTGATCGCCCGCAAATCGACCACCGAGATCGAAAACATTCTGGGCTATGTCGACGAAGCGGAAATCATCCACCGCGACAATCTGATCCTGCTCGGCTGATCACCAGGAAGGCAACCCGCCTTCCTGCCTTTCCGTGCACAACGCACGCGCCAATAGCTCGTAGGGCCAAGCCCCGACCTCGCGGGCAACACCCGACTGGGCAACAAACTCACCGCTGACTGCGAGACAAAGCCGCGCCGCTCGACGCAGCAGCGACAATTCACGAGTTTTTGGGCAAAAAAAACGGCCACCCGAAGGTGGCCGTTTCTGGATTTCTATCTAGGAAGACTAGATTAGAAGGTGTGACGCACGCCGATGGCGACGGCCGAGACGTTTTCGTCCAGGGCAGCAGCGTTCGGGGTGTGGCCAACGCGGAGGTTGGCGTTCTCGTCGTTGCGGACATGGGTGATGCCAGCGTAAGCGGTGGTGCGCTTCGACAGAGCGTGGGTGTAGGCCAGGGTGTAGGCGCTGGAGTCAGCGTCGTCGGCGGTTTCGATGTCGTTACCGGCGTACTGGGCGACGATCGTGCCCTTGGCACCGACCGGCACGGCAACGCCCAGCGACCACTTCTTGTTGCGGTCGGAACCGTCAAGCTTCAGGGTCTGGTAAGCAGCGTAGGCGGTCAGGACCTTGAAGTCGTACGAAGCACGGATACCGTATTCGTCACGCTTCTCGGCACCCAGGGCGACTTCGTCGTTGTCGTCGACGCGGGCGTAGGTCAGGTTGACGTTCAGCGGGCCATTGACGTAGCTACCGGCCAGCAGGTTGGCGTAGACGTCGTTGTTGTTGCTGGCGGCGGCAGCCTCGGTCACGCGAGCGTGGTTGTAGGCGAAGGAGAAGCCGCTCCAGTTCGGCGAGATGTAGGCGACAGCGTTGTCGGCACGGCCAGCACCGTTACAGTTCAGCAGGGCGGCAACGCCAACGGCGTTGTGGGCGTCCAGAGCGGAGCCAGCGATCGGGCTGGTGCCGCAAGCGAAGTCGTAGCCGGCGGTCTGCAGGCGGCCAGCAACGAAGGTATCGAAGTTGTCGGTCAGGCCCAGCATCTGCTGACGGGCACCAGCGGCGGTGGTGGCGTCGCCGATACCGTTGTTTTCGTCGATGTCAACGCCGTATTCCAGGACGAACAGGGCCTTCAGGCCGTTGCCCAGGTCTTCCGTGCCACGGAAGCCGATACGGGAGCCGGACAGGCCACCGGAGGTGATGTTGTGCTGCGAGCCTTCGCTGCCGCCGAAGGAATTGACATAGGCCACGTCGGCGATGCCGTAGACGGTGACGTTGGTCTGCGCGAAGGCAGCGGTGGAAGCCAGGCCAGCGATAGCCAGAGCGATAATCTTCTTTTGCATCAGAAAATCTCCTTAGTGGTTAGTTTTTAACCGGCTTTTAAGGGCCGGTTAAGCTTTACCTCTCGGATCGAGAAGTTGGCATCGATTGTCCAAGCCCCCAAGACGCAGGACAAGACTTAAATCGACCACGGGAGAATCTATTCCGGGAGTTGTTGCATTCCCGCAACACGATGGATGCACGGGATTCGAGCGGCACGCCGGCAAGCCGGCGTCATGGACTGGAAAACTGCCCGGCCCGGTTCAGGCGAACAGGCGGGCGAGTTCTTCGCCGGGTTCGGCCGCGCGCATAAATGCTTCGCCGACGAGGAAGGTACCGACCTGATGCTGGCGCATCAGGGCGACATCGGCCGGCGCCAGGATGCCGCTTTCGGTGACGACGATGCGGTCGGCCGGAATGCGTTCGAGCAGGCCGAGGGTGGTATCGAGCGTGACGTCGAAGGTGCGCAGGTTGCGGTTGTTGATGCCGAGCAGCGGCGTCTGCAGCTGCAGCGCGGCGGTCAGCTCGTCGCCGTTATGCACTTCGACCAGCACGGCCATGCCGTAGCCGTGGGCGACGGCTTCCAGTTCCTGCATTTCGGCAAGACTCAAGGCGGCGGCGATGAGCAGGATGGCGTCGGCGCCCATGGCGCGGGCTTCGGCGATCTGGTAGCGGTCGACCATGAAGTCCTTGCGCAGCACCGGCAGGTCGCAGGCGGCCCGGGCGGCCTGCAGGTATTCCGGGCTGCCCGGGAAATAGTCGCGGTCGGTCAGCACCGACAGGCAGGCGGCGCCGTGCGCGGCGTAGCTGCGGGCGATGTCGGCCGGGCGGAAGTAGGGACGGATGACGCCTTTCGACGGGCTGGCCTTCTTGATTTCGGCGATCACCGCCGGCTGGCCGGCGGCCAGCTTGGCGCGGATGGCACCGACGAAATTGCGCGGCGCCGGCTGTGCGGCGGCTTCGGCCTCGACGGCGGCAAGCGGCTTGGCGGCCAGCGCGGCGGCGACTTCCTGGCACTTGGTGGCGATGATCTTGTTCAGGATGTCGCTCATTGCGCCCCCAACTGCTGCGTGCAGCGCACGAACTGATCGAGCTTGGCCCGGGCGGCACCACTGGCGATGGCCTCGCGCGCCTTGGCGATGCCGGCGCCGATGCTGTCGGCGGCATTGGCCACGTAAAGCGCCGCACCGGCGTTCAGGCAGACGATCTCGCGGGCGGCGCCCGGCTGGTTGTCGAGCGCGCCCAGCATCATCGCCTTCGACTCCTCGGCGCTGCCGACGCGCAGGTTGCGCAGCGACATCATCTGCAGGCCGAAATCCTCCGGATGCACTTCGTATTCATGGACTTCGCCGTTCTTCAGTTCGCCGACCAGGGTCGTCGCACCCAGCGAAATCTCGTCGAGGCTGTCCTTGCCGTGCACGACCAGCACGCGCTCGGCGCCCAGGCGCTGCATCACGCGCACCTGGATGCCGACCAGGTCGGGGTGGAACACGCCCATCAGCGTGTTCGGCGCCCCGGCCGGGTTGGTCAGCGGGCCGAGGATGTTGAAGATGGTACGCACGCCCATTTCGCGGCGCACCGGGGCGACGTGCTTCATCGCCGCATGGTGGTTGGGTGCGAACATGAAGCCGATGCCGGTTTCCGCCACACAGGCGGCGACCTTCTCGGGCGACAGGTTGATGTTGGCGCCGAGCGCTTCCAGCACGTCGGCGCTGCCGGAACTGGACGACACGCTGCGCCCGCCGTGCTTGGCCACCTTGGCGCCGGCCGCGGCGGCGACGAAGATCGAGGTGGTCGAGATGTTGAAGCTGTGCGCCGCATCGCCGCCGGTGCCGACGATATCGACGAAATGCCTGTCGTAGGGCACGCTGACCGGCGTCGCCAGCTCCCGCATGACGCTGGCCGCGGCGGCGATCTCGCCGATGGTTTCCTTCTTGACCCGCAGGCCGGTGAGGATGGCCGAGATCATCACCGGCGAGACTTCGCCGCCCATGATCTGGCGCATCAGCGAGACCATTTCGTCGTGGAAGATTTCGCGGTGCTCGATGACGCGTTGCAGGGCGGCTTGCGGAGTCATTGCTGGTGTTCCTCGAGGAAGTTCTTGAGCAGTTCGTGACCGCACTCGGTCAGGATCGATTCGGGATGGAACTGCACGCCTTCGACGGCCAGCGTCTTGTGGCGCACGCCCATGATCTCGCCATCGGCGGTCCACGCGGTGACCTCCAGGCAGTCCGGCAGGCTGTCGCGCTCGATGGCCAGCGAGTGGTAGCGGGTGCAGGTCAGCGGATTGGGCAGGCCCTTGAAGACGCCGACGTCCTTGTGCTCGACCGGCGAGACCTTGCCGTGCATCAGCTGCTTGGCATGGACGATCTTGCCGCCGAAGGCTTCGCCGATCGACTGGTGGCCGAGGCAGACGCCGAGCAGCGGGATCTTGCCGGCGAATTCGCGGATCGCCGCCAGCGAGATGCCGGCCTGCGCCGGCGCGCAGGGGCCGGGCGAAATGACCAGGTACTGCGGCTGCAGGCGGGCGATCTCGGCCAGCGTGATGGCATCGTTGCGGAACACCTGGACGTCCTGCCCAAGTTCGCCGAAATACTGGACGATGTTGTAGGTGAAGCTGTCGTAGTTGTCGATC
>DASUZG010000387.1:0-4330 GCA_036376995.1 Azonexus sp.
CCCCATGTTGAAGTCGCCGACGGCGACGATCATGTAGTGGTCAAGGTCGCATTCGAGGCCGAAGCGCTGCTCGTCCCAGGCCATCGACTTCTTCAGCGCGGCCATGGCGTGCGGGCATTGGTCGAGCTTGCCCGGCTCGACATAGATGGCGAGCTGCACGTCGCGCCCGGAAGCGGTGCGGAACGTGTCCTTCAACACGTCGAGCTTGCCGGCGACGACGGCGAACAGGTAGGCCGGTTTGCGGAACGGATCTTCCCACTTGGCCCAGTGCCGGCCATCGGCTTCGACGCCGGCCGCGACCAGGTTGCCGTTGGCCAGCAGCACCGGGAATTGCTCAGCGTCCGCATGCAGGGTCACAGTGTAGGTGGCCATCACGTCCGGCCGGTCGAGGAACCAGGTGATGCGCCGGAAACCCTGCGCCTCGCACTGCGTGAAATAGCCGTCGCGCGAGCGGTAGAGGCCGGACAGCCGGGTGTTGTGGTCGGGATCGATGCGCACCACGGTGCGCAACGTGAAGGCATCGGGCAGATCGGTCAGCGTCAGCGTGCTCGCCGTTTCCGTGGCCGGCCAGTCCTGGCCATCGACGGTGACCGAGCGCGTACTCAACTCCTCGCCGTCGAGCACCAGCGGCTGACCCGGACGTTCGCCATTGCGACGCACGGCGAGGGTGGCGGCGACCGTGGTGCCGTCCGCTTCGATGCGGATGACGAGATCGACGGTGTCGATCCAGAAGGCGGGCGGCGTGTAGTCCTTGAGATAGACGGTCGGGGGCGTATCGGTTTTCATGGCGCAAGGCGTTCGCGGAAAGCTGGGACAGGCGATGATACGCCTGCCGGCCGGGGGCCGCCGCCCTGGCGCCGCCGATCAATCGTGGCCGTGCTTGTGGCCCTTGCCCTGGTCGTGGCCTTTGCCGTGCTTGCCGTGGTCGTCGTGGTGGTCGTGGTCGTCGTGCCGCTCCCGATGATCACGGTGATCATCGTGGCGATGGCCATGGCGTTCGCGGTAGCGCGGGGCGTATTCGTGCCGGTACCAGTCGTCCTGGACGAAATAGACCGGCCGGCCGCAGGCGTGGTAGCTGTTGCAGTAGCGCTTCCATTGTTTGGCGTGGCCCGGCGGTACGCGCAGGTAGATCGGCTCGTAGAACACCGGTCCGCGATGAATGACGACCGGCTCCGGGTAGAGCAATGGCGGCGGCGGATAACCGCCGATATCGATCCGGCCGTAAAAGCCGGGCTGGCCGATGCTGACCGAAACCTGCGCGACGGCAGGGGCGCTCAGCAGGGCGGCAACAAGCGTGGTGGCGATAAGGATGCGTTTCATGGCGGCCTTTTTTGGAAGGGGGTATCCAATTAACGCCGCCGGCAGGTGCCCGGCTGACCGGGCATATGCAACAGAATGTGTCTCACGTCCGCCGTTGCCAGACTTGCCAGCGTTCGCGGCCGGCGAAAACGGCGATGGAATCGCTGACCGCCTGGTCTTCGATGCACGTGAAATGCGGGCTGAGCAGGGCATCGAGCTCGGCCGGCAGGATGCCGAAGGGCGGCCCCTTGGGTTGGTCGCAGACGAAGAAATAGCCGGCCAGCAGCCCGCCGGGCGGCAGCAGTTCGGCGACGCGGCGGCCCCAGTCGGCCCACAGCTTGCGCGGCAGGGCGCAGAGGAAGGCGCGTTCGTAGATCAGTTCGTAGGAATGCGCCGGGGCGAAGGTGAAGAAGTCGGCGCACAGCAGTTCGACCGGCGCGCCGGCCAGCACCTGCCGGGCCTGGTCCACGGCGGCCGGCGAAAAGTCGAGCGCTGTCACCGGCCAGCCGGCGCTGGCCAGGTGGCCGGCTTCCCAGGCGCTGCCGCAGCCCGGGATCAGCGTGTTCAAGGCGTGGGCCTGGCTGGCGACGAAGGCGGCGAAGGCTGCCGGCACGCGTCCCGCATCCCACGGCGTGACGCCCTCGGCGAAGCGCTTGTCCCAGAAATCCGGCAGCTCCGGACGCTGCTCGGGGGGTTTGATCTGGGTCGGAAAAGGGCTCTGGTCGCTCATGCTAAGATGCCTGCCTTCCCCCAACCTGTGGTGTGCCGTTTCATGTCCGCTTCCTCGAAGATCATCATCGCCTCCCGCGAATCCCGCCTCGCCATGTGGCAGGCCGTCCATGTCCAGGGCCGTCTGGCCGGCCTGAACCCGGGGGCGGAAGTCGTCATTCTAGGCATGACCACCAAGGGCGACCAGATTCTCGACCGGCCGCTCGCCGAGATCGGCGGCAAGGGCCTGTTCATCAAGGAACTCGAAGTGGCGATGCAGGAAGGCCGCGCCCATCTCGCCGTGCATTCGATGAAGGACGTGCCCATGGTGATGCCGGAAGGCTTCGTGCTGGCCGCCATCTCGGCCCGCGAAAATCCGCGCGATGCCTTTGTCTCCAACAACTACGCCGGCCTCGACGAGCTGCCGGCCGGAGCCGTGGTCGGCACTTCCAGCCTGCGCCGCGAAGCCATCCTGCGCGCCAAGTACCCGCAGCTGGTGATCAAGAGCCTGCGCGGCAACCTCGACACCCGGCTGCGCAAGCTCGACGCCGGCGAGTACGACGCGATCATCCTGGCCGCCGCCGGCCTGATCCGCCTCGGCCTGAAGGACCGCATCAAGGCCGTGCTGACGCCCGAGCAGTCGCTGCCGGCGCCCGGCCAGGGCGCGCTCGGCATCGAGCTGGTCGACGGCGATGCGGCCATGGCCGCGGTCGTCGCACCCTTGAACGACCCGGAGACCGCCCACTGCGTCATGGCCGAGCGCGCCTTCTCGCGCGCCCTGGGCGGCAGCTGCCAGGTACCGCTGGGCGGCTACGCGATCATCGACAACGGCCAATTGTGGCTGCGCGGCTTCGTCGCCACGGCCGACGGCAAGGAAATGGTCAGCGCCGAACTGCGCGGCAATCCCGCCGACGACGAGGCGCTCGGCCGGCAATTGGCCGAGCAGTTGCGCGCTAAGGGCGCCGACGCCATCCTGGAAAAACTCGCCCACTGCCAATGAGCGCCCTCGGCCCGCTGGCCGGCCGCACCATCGTCGTCACCCGGCCGCTGGCCCAATCGGGGCCGCTGGCCGAGGCCATCGCCGCCGCCGGCGGCACGCCGCTGATCTTCCCACTGCTCGAAATCGCGCCGGCTGCCGACCCGCAACCCTTGGCTGAGGCTGCGGCGCGGCTGGCGGACTATGCCTGGGCCGTGTTCATCAGCCCCAATGCCGTCGACTACGCGCTGCCGACGCTGCTCGCCCGCGGCCCATGGCCGGCAAGCCTGCGTCCGGCGGCGGTCGGCCAAGGTACGGTGCGGACGCTGGCGGCGCACGGCGTGGCAGGTTGCATCGCGCCGCGCGAACGTTTCGATTCGGAAGCCCTGCTGGAACTGCCGGAACTTGCCGCCGAGCAGGTGGCCGGGCGGCGCGTGGCGATCTTTCGTGGCGACGGCGGGCGCGAACTGCTGGCCGACACCCTGCGCGCCCGTGGGGCGACCGTCGATTGCATCACCTGCTATCGCCGCTTCGCTCCGACGGGCGGCTGCCAGCCGCTGCTTGCCGCGTGGCGGGCCGGACGGCTCGACGCCCTGGCGGTGTCGAGCAGCGAGGGCCTGCGCTACCTGCTCGACCTGCTCGATGCCGAAGGCCGCGAACACCTTTCGGCCACGCCGCTGTTCGTGCCGCATGCCCGCATCGCCGAGACCGCGCGGGCATTGGGTTTAAGCAACATTATCCTGAGCGGCGCCGCCGACGCCGGCATCCTGGCTGCCTTAGTTGCTTATAATTGGTCGGCATGAGTTCCGATAACGCCCCCCTTCCCGACCCGAATTCCCCGCCCGAGCCCGCGCCGCGTGCCGCCACCCGGCCCGGGCCGTGGCTGTTCGTGGCCCTGGCCGCGCTGGCGCTGGCCGGCTGGCAATGGCTGGAAACCCGCCAGCAGCTGGCCGACACCCGTCAGGAAGTGGCCCGCCGGCTGGCAGAGGCCGATGCCGCCGGCAAGGAAGAGCGGGGCGCGCGCGGCCAGTTGCTGGAACAGATCGACAGCCTGCAGGCCAAGCTCGGCGCCGTCGAGGGGCGCCTGGCGGAATTCGAGAGCCAGGGTGAGGCGCTGCAGACGATGTACGACGATCTGGCGCGGGGCCGCGAGGAAGCTACGCTGCTCGAAGTCGAGCAGGCACTGACGCTGGCCGCGCAGCAGTTGCAGCTGGCCGGCAACGTCTCGGTCGCGGCACTCGCGCTGCAGACTGCCGATGCCCGCCTGGCCCGCCTCGACAAGCCGCGCTACCTGCCGCTGCGCAGCGCGCTGGCCAAGGATCTGGCACGCCTGAACGCGTTGCCCTT